>JARRCQ010000136.1 GCA_029982105.1 Candidatus Atribacteria bacterium
ACTAATAGCTCTCCCTGTAAAGTTTCTTTTTTTTCTTCATTTATTAACTTTACCTTATCCAGTTCCACATCTCCCTCTGATAGTATCAATTGCCCTTTTTGAGCCTTTACCTGATAAAGAGGAACACCTCCCTGAAAAAAAGTTCCCGCAACATCATTCAAAAACACTCTATCTCCCTTTTGCTCCAAAGAATGAGCATTTAAAATCCACTCCTTGCCTTTTTCTCCTACTCGACTTATCTCTGCTCCTTCCATCTGAAGCACAGATAAAGGGCTTTCCTCTTCCTTTATTTCTGAAGGAGGAAGAGAAGGCACCTCTCCCATCCACCAGAAATAAATTGCCCCTATCAGTAAAAAAAGAGAGAGAAAAGCTAAACCTATCAGACTCCAATCAACTCTTTGGAACATCTACCATCCAGTAATAAACTTGTTGAAAGCCAGAGGCAGCCAAAATTTTTCCTATCTCTATGCCTTCCTCGTTGCTTCCAGTAAGCAAAAGGTATGTATCTTCTCGAGAAAAGGAAGAAATCACCGAGTCTATATTATCTATCACCTGATAAGAAATATTTTTTCTATCCGGAAATGGGTTGTTACTCTCCTTTCTAAAATCCAAAACCATTATATTGGAAGTCAACTCTACCAAATTTCGCACTTCTGGTTCTTGGAGGCCTCGAAACCAGAGAATTTGCTCCAGTTTCCCACGCAAAACACTTTCTGTCTGCGCTCCAATTACCTGACCAGCTAAATTACCCAGAGGGTCTACAAAGTAAAGAGTGGGTAAATACAAGATGCCATATTCTCGAGCTACTTTTCCTTCTTCATCTAAAAGGACAGGAACAGTAAGTCCTAATTCCTGGACAAAGGCTTCTACCTTACTTTGAGGCTCTTCTGAGTCTATAACTAAAACATTTAGTCGAGCTTTGTCTTTATATTCTTCATATATCTTTTGTAGAAGAGGAAGCTCTTGGCGACAAGGTGGACACCAGGTAGCAGAAAAAGAAATCACCACTGGCTCTCCCTTAAAATCGGAGAGAGAATAAGTCTTCCCATCCAACCCCCGAAGCTGAAACGAAGAAGCCTCTTTAGCACCAATTGAATGAATACTGAAAAATAATAAAATAAAAATCCCTATACTAAGAAAAAGTTTTTTTCTCACTCCGGTTTCCTCCTTCAGACTTTATTGTTTATATATCCCTTCTCTTCCACAAAAATTCCCCTGAAAAATATCCCTCCTTATAATCTCGACTATAGGGAAAAAGACCCTATAATTATAGAAATTTATACTGAAAAATGACAGTAGCAGAAACAAAAATAGGAAGAAGATAAACAAAAAATTCAGTCAGCAGATTTGGGAGGAGAGAAAACCTTCCGAAGAGTAGAAACCATCTCTTCAGAAAGAAATATAGCCTTCTGGTTATCTTGCACCAAGGACTGATACAATTCTTCCCGGTAAACTGGAACATCGGGGGGGGCAGATACTCCCACTTTTACCTTTCCTTTTTCTATGCCCAGAATTTTTATCTCTATATTACTGCCAATACGAATACTCTGATTCGCTCTCCGGGTGACAACTAACATAAAAACTCCCCTTAAAGGATTTTAGTGTTATTTTATACCTAAATTTCATTTTAGAAAAGAAGCTAAAAAAATTATACAGTATGGTGTAAAATTTGTCATAATTATAATATCCGGCACAGAACTTAATTTTTGCAACAAAAACTACTGAGGGGAGAAATACCCTCAGTGGGGAGTACCCCTTATAGTTCTTTTTCTTTACGCCGCAGGCTGTTTAAACGATTCTCGCGCTGACAAAAAGAGGGAACAGCGCAGGCGGTCTTTTGGGGGATACTATAAGCTACCAGCTTACCCAGCAGAAGAGTTGGCTTTCTCCGGGAAAAGGGGATGATGTAAACTATATCTCTCATCTTCCAAGATAATTTGCTTCCCCATCCTCAACCGACAATTTATAATCACCGGGGCTAAAAGATTAACTTTAATATCCTCCGGTGATTGAATATTCATAATAGTCAAAACTATAACTTCCTCTTCGCTAATTACTCCTAAAGCTTGACATTCTGAAGAAGGAATATCTACTTCATAATTGGGAAAATACAAGAAGGGGTCACAAACAGCAAAAATCACATCCTTTTCTTCTACGCTTTGTAACCAGAAAAACCCCTCTTCTTCCAAAAGAAGGAACTGCCTTAAGTTTTCAAAACCAGGCAATCCCCAGGGGAAGAGAATGAACTTGTTCTCTTCTACTTCTATTTCACCAAAATAGCGAGTGGGCACTTTCATTTCTTTTGCCTCATTGAAGAAAGTCCAAAAGAGTAGGTTGAAGCACCCGAGCAGTAGCAGCCAAAGCCATTTGATAGACACTCTGATGCTCATTCAATTGCATTATTACTTCTGCCACATCAATATCTTCATTTAAAGAAAGCAATTTTTTGAAGTTAACAGAAAACTCCCCAAATCGGTTTAAAGAGTTCTCCAAGCGGAGAGTACGTGCTCCCACCTGAGAGCGAACAGCCAACAAATTATCAAGAGCTTTATCCAGATTTTCCAGATCCTCCCCCGAGAGTTTAGCCACATCATTATTTCGG
Source organism: Candidatus Atribacteria bacterium (assembly GCA_029982105.1). GTDB lineage: Bacteria > Atribacterota > Atribacteria > Atribacterales > Caldatribacteriaceae > Sordicultor. The sequence goes on from JARRCQ010000136.1 coordinate 2,603, forward strand.
AGGTCTTTTATTATATCCTCCACCACCTTAAATACTCCCTCAGCCTCTCGAGAGTTCAAGATATTCCCACCGCTACCAATTATTCCCCAATTCTGAAGAGGAGTTCCAGTAAGAACGAGAGGATCAGCAGTAAGAGAACGGAGAATGAGACGGCCTCCATCGGAGAGAGCAAGAACTTTAGAATTTAAATTGGCGTTACTATTAATGAAATTATTAATGGAATCTACTAAATCCGTTAAATCAGTTATACCAGGACCTATGATAAATGTTTCCCCATTGATGGTAAAAGAGTGACCATTATAGCCACTAAAGTTAATAGAGGTCATATCACCAGATAAAGCTTCAAAGAACCCTTCTGTTTCTCGAGAGTTCAAGATATTCCCACCGCTACCAATTATTCCCCAATTCTGAAGAGGAGTTCCAGTAACATCCGCCAGAACGAGAGGATCAGCGGTACGAGAGCGGAGAATGAGACGACCTCCATCGGAGAGAGCATAAACTTCAGACTTCAAATTAAGGTTATTATTAATACTATTCACTAAATCTGAAAGACTAGTAGAATCTATGGTAACTGTTTCCCCGTTGATGGTAAAAGAATCACCAACGTTAATAGAATTTATTACATCAGATGAAGCTTCAAAACCCCGGAAGAAAACATCATCTCCCGGAAAACCGATAGCCACAGTTGTACCACTCTCTATTTCTAATATTATAGAGTTATTATCTCCATTATAAGAAATTACGCCTTCTTCCCGGGAAAAGGAAACAGTAAGAGTTTGCGTGCCAGAAAAAAGTTGTCTTCCAGCATAAGAAGTATTAGCTGTTCCTATCAATTCTTCTAAATATGCTTCGATTTCAGTGGCTATTATTTCCCGGTCTTCAGCAGTTAAAGTACCATTAGCTCCTTGTAAAACCAGAGTCCTTACTTTTCCCAAAACCCCAGAAACGGAGTCTAAACTTTCATCTACCAGGTTCAGCCAGTTAATTCCATCTTCTACGTTAGAAGTGTATTGATCCAGTTTTTCAATAGAAGTGCGCAAACTCAACACCTGATTAAAACGCACCGGGTCATCAGAAGGGCGACTAATTGCTTTCCCTGAGGTAAGCATATCTTGAGTGCGAAGCACCCGGCTCAAAATATTATTTAAATTCTGCATAGAACGGTCAGTAAGGATTTTCTGGGTTACTCGCATCTTTTTCTCTCCTCCTTATCTTATTCTATTTATTAAAGTATCAAGCATCTCATCTACTGTTCTAGTTAAAACCGAGGCGGCCTCATAAGCGTGCTGATATTTTATCAAATTAGTCATTTCTTCATCCAAAGAAACTCCCGAAACTGCCTCTTTACGCATATCTAACTGGTCTACCAGCAAATTCTGGTTAGTAAGGAGACGAGTAGACTCTTCCCTTTCTACTCCCAATCGAGAAACCACTCCTCGATAATAATCATCAGGAGTAGAACCATTTATTATCGCTCCGTCTCGTAGGCGAGCAACAGCTAAAGCATTTTCCCCATCTCCAGGAGCACCAGTTGAGGAAGCAGCAATTTTATTGGGGTCAGCATCGATGGAGGGGTTAAGAGCAATGGTAGCAGCATCTGAACCATTGAAAAACACTCCTCCTTTTACCGGTGGCTCTTCCAGAGTATAACCATTGTTATGTGCCGTATTTACCGCATTAATAATTCCCGAAGCCAACTCGTTCAAATAACTTTTATAGTCTTCTATTACTTCATCACGGAGGTAAAAAAGAGCTTTTAGTTCCCCATTTTGATAATCTAAATTAATTTGCTCTTCTCCTTGAAATTTAACGTCCCAAAAACCGGTGGTAGAATTCTCTTCTATTTCTAAAAACCTTTTTTCCTTATCACTCACTAATATTCTGCCCTGGAGAATCAAACTGTAAGTCCCGTTAGAGTTTTCACTCACCTGGAAGTCTAAAATATTGGAAAGTTTATCTACCAGAAGGTCTAACTGGTCTTTGTAATCGTTGGCATTTCCGCCTCCTAAACTCAACTTCATAATTTGTTGATTTAAATCATAAATTTGTTGAACATAGTTGTTCACTTCATCCACTTTGATAGCTATTTTTTCGTTGAGTTGCTGTTGCTGAGTAACAAACTGATTATTAGTATGATTAAAGGCTGTGCTCAAAAGATTAGCAGTTTCGGCTACCAAAGCTCGGGCAGCCTGAGACTCTGGAGACTTAGCTAATTCCTGCCAGGTATTCCAAAAACGGTCAAAAATCTCTGATAAAGCTCCTTCTTGCGGTTCTCCAAAAATCACTTCAATCTGTGCCAAACCATCATCTACTGTCTTCCAATAAGAAGCAGTGCGAGATTCCTGCCGAATCTGCAAATCTATAAACTTATCTCGCAGGCGTTGAACCTCGTTCACTGAAACTCCGGCACCTAAATTACGTAAATGAGGAAGAACAAAAAGACCCCCTGAAGAAACTGTTTC
>JARRCQ010000137.1 GCA_029982105.1 Candidatus Atribacteria bacterium
CTTCTATCGCTGTCAATGCCTTATTTAGTTGATTACCAACATCTTCTTTTAAGTTAAGAATATTTTTCCATCTGGATCTTTCGGGAACAAAGAAAGTATCTCCATAAGAATTAGGGTCTTCTAAGAGCTCTTCAATCTGTTCTTCAAGAAGTCCCGAAGATTTATATTTTTCCTTCAGTTCTTGCCTTTTTACCTCAAATACGTCTGAAACACGTTTTAAAAACAGCATACCAAAAATATATTCTTTATATTCAGAGGCATCCATCTTGCCCCGGAGAATGTCAGCAGCTTGGAAAAGATGAGTCTCCAGTTGTCTTAAGGTGATTTTCCCGTTATTCATAGCATCATCCTCAAACTTTCAATCCTTTTAAAGCGGGTTTGGCCATCTCGTCTGACTGAATTTTGTAATGTTCCCTCTTCAGGACTCTGAGTTTTTGTCAAATTCAGCTACTATTTTAAATAGTATTCTCTTATAAAAAGCTCCTTCTGTAAAGGTCATTCTTACTCTTTAAGGGCTTCTCTTTCCGTCATTCCCGAGATTTTTTATCGGGAATCTAAAGGTTTTTTGTCCTTAAATAATTTAGACCCCGGCTTAAAGATTGCCGGGGTGACAAAGAGGGGTGATAGAACCATTCAAGGGTGATGAGGAAGGGGAGTCATAGAAAGTTCTTTTCGCTCTTACTGCAAATTACAAGTTTTACAGAATGCTACAATATTAATCCACTTTCCCACCCGCATATGTCATTGGCACAAATAATTCCAGACATTACCACCGCCTCTATTCCCCCTCCCGGGAAAGTTGAGGCACTTGCTAAATACAAACCCTTTAGGGGTGACTTAAAATAGGGCCTTTTAACTTCTATGGACTGGTCAAAGGAATAGAGAGCACCTTCAGGCATCAAGGTATATCTCTCCAAAGTTTTTGGCGTTGCTGCATCCTGAACGATTATATGCCCCTTAAGCTCAGGTATAACCTTCTCCGCTTTGTGAATTAGTGTCTCTTTCATCTCTTCTTTCTTCTTTACATACTCCTCAGTTCCCCTTTCCGGGAAATCGTGGTAGTTTGCCTCTCTTATCAAGGTAATGCTGGCTTTACCATCTGGTGCCAAAGTTGGATCAGCATTAGAATTGATGATAATTTCATACCCCTCATCTAAGTTCTTAATGAGCGTGGGATAACTCGATAAATCCACATCAACACCTAAAAATACCATAAAAGCAGAAGGTGACATTTTTAATCCTTTTATATACCTGGTAAACTTCTCATCCAGGATATCTTCTCCCACTAACTCTAAAAAGGTGGTTTTAGCATTGGCATTAGCAACAACTATGGGAGCTTTAAAAGTATTCTCTCCTCTTCTTACCCCTGTAACCTTATCTTTTTCCACCACTATTTTATCTACTTTGTGCCTGGTTAAAACTTCTCCTCCCTGCTCTTCAACAAAATCTCTCAAAGCATTGGCAAACCGCTGTGCACCACCCTTAGGGAAATAACCTCCGTGGAGGTAATAGGAAACACATGCGGTAAGTGCGCTACTGGCCAGTGTTTTCTCCGCCTCTGTCCCCACATAGCCCAGAAGAGCGCTCATCAGATATTTTAAGCCTTCATCATTAAAGTATTCGTCGAGTTTCTCTCTATAGGTCTTATTCATCCAGTCATAAAAGTGAGGATGCTTTCGAGGATAATCCAAAAGTTCCTTCTCCCCCCGAACTTTCACGATTAACTCAGCAGGCAAGGGAACACCATAAATTTCTGTACCCTGGTAGCATTCCATATAAGCTTGCTCGGCGTCACTAAAGAAGGAAGAAATATTATCTTTTTCCTCTGGAAACATATTGGAGAGCACATTTATAAACTCTTCTAAATTATTAGCGCTAATTTCCTCTCCTTTCAAAATATATTCTGTAGTATTTCGCACAAATAAATCTTCTTTGTTTAGACCTAATACCTCCAAAAGGCGAGTGATAGGACCCTTCTCCCACAACCCGCTTACATCCTCCACCCCGGTATTAAAAATAAAACCTCCTCTTTGAAAAGAAGAACAATAACCACCCACTTGAGAATGGTGCTCCAGAACCAACACTTTATAACCCCTCCGAGAGAGTAAAGCACCACACACCAGGCCAGTGATACCTGAGCCAACGATTATAACATCATATTCATTCTCCCCTTTTGGAGTTTTCGGTTCTACTTCCACACTCCAATCGTATCTTTTAAATTCTTTAGTAGCAAAGTAAGCAGGAGCTTTGAGAGGAAAAACTGTGGAGAAAATTATGCCCAAGGCAACCAGAACATTGGAAAATATAACAGTGAAAGGAAAAGAGAAAAATAGGAATATAACTGCATTAGATAGAAAAATACCAGCCCAAACTGCAGTTATTAAGTTGTTTACGCCTAAAAAAGATTTATCCTTCCAATATACTTCTGGATAATCCCTTTTTGAGACCTGAAGAGTATAAGGTTGTTTTACAATTATGGAAATTAAGGCCATCAAAAATAGAACAAAATATCCCATAAAGCCATTTTGTTCCATAAATACACTCACATTAAAGATAAAAGTAGCAACGTTAGCTATACTAAAATAGAGAAGGGAAGTAATATCCATCAAATTGAAGTCTCGTCTCTGGATTTGAGGATTTATGAGAATTAAAGAGATTATTAAGGGGATAAGCACTCCTAAGGTGTTTCTCATGCTACACAGCACCCAGTAAATAATCCAGGGGATAAACGAGATAAGTATATAAAGCATACCCGGTATTTTTATTTTTCTATTTTCTTCCATTTCCCTCTCCTTTCTTCTCTATTATACTCAACCACAGAATCCACGGTAATCTTTCTTCTCTGCTCTTCACTCTTTTCTGTACCCCAGCATTATTGTATGGCAATTCTCCATTCTTGAAAAGCAAGATCACCACGTCGCTTCCTCCTCGCAAAGACAGAAAAAAGAGGATCATAAGTGAATTTAACCCCTATAGTTCTCTGGACCCCTGATAAAGACATTCAGGGGTGACACTCCTTTTTTTTGTCATTCCCGAGATTTTTTATCGGGAATCCAGAGGTTTTTGTCCTTAAATAATTTAGACCCCGGCTTAAAGATTGCCGGGGTGACGGAGAATGGTGGGAATTCAGAAGTTTTTGTCCTTAAATAATTTGGATTCCTGATAGAAACATTCAGGAATGACGAAAAATGAGGGGAATAGGGGGTATTCCCTTTATAGCTATGACAAATTTTGCGGGATACTCTATATTACTTAGCCCAACTTGCGCTATAAGTACCAGAATTTAGCCTTATAGCAGCCTTTCCTTTCCCCTTTTCGGGTAACACGGATTTCTTCTGCCAGAAGGGTCTATCTCTATAGTTTAAAGTCTGATATATTTTTCTTACTTCTTCTTCTGGTTCACTACATTTCTTGAGGTATATGATCCTTCCTGACTTGTAGTTAATCTCAAAATTAGTCATTATGACTATAAGAGAGAGGCTTTTGCAGTTACTTATATTTTTATATTTTTTAGGAAAAACTCTATATTTTAAGAATTAAATGTTGAATTAAATGTTAAAATGAAAGAAATAAAGTAAGGGGGGCTAAATATGATAATATCTCAGTTTTTGGAAGAAAAGAAAGTAAGTATGGTAGCAGCAGTTTTAGCAGTAGTGTTTGCGATTTTTTCTGTAATATTGGGGTTAGTTAGTAGTTTTATGCTTGTTAGTGGAGAAATAATAGGAGCCTTGGGTTCATGGGTAATACTTGCTTTTTTCGGTCTTATCGGGGCTATTTTGCAGGCAGTAGTTCTTTACCAGTGGTCAGCGGCAGTTAACCAGAATTTAAATAATACCAGGCATATTTTTTCTTATTTAAAAGAACGGATAGAAGATCCCCTCCGAGGAGAAGTAGGATTTTTTGCCAACCGAATAGAAGAATTTATAATACCTACCTGGCCTTACTGGATATACTTAGCGATGTATATCGTTGGTCTTTTTACTGGATGGTATATTTTCCTGTTCAACTTGCTGGGATTTATATTCTTGGCCTTCTATATTAACAATATTTTTAAAGCCACCAACAAAGTATCTGACCTTAAAAACAAAGTTTATAGCTATTTGAAAGATAGAAAAAAAGCGGCTATTGCCGGTGAGGTTTATCGTATTCCCCAGCGCAACATAATAGTTTTTATAATTTTGAGTGTCATTACCGCTTCCATTTATTGGTTATATATCCTGATTAAGTTAAGCAGCGAAATTAACAATTATATAAAGAGCGATGAGAAGATAAGAAAAGAATTAGAAGAAACTTTTGAAACGGACACTCAGGGCTAATGGTCAACTATATAATCGCTTTTAACATTTTATTTTTCTTAGCCACTATTTTTAGTGGCGGATTTACCTTGAGTAATTTACTAAGATGGGGAGCTAAGTTTGGTCCCCTCATTGCTAGTGGAGAGTGGCAGAGGTTGCTCATTTGTATTTTCCTCCACGGAAACCTGTGGCACTTGTTTTTCAATCTATATGCGCTCTACTATTTAGGACGTATGGCCGAGGAAATATATGGCTATCGTAAATTTTTTAGCATTTACATCATTTCAGGAATAAGCGGTAGCATTCTATCTTATTTGCTAAATTATTCCCAGGTGGGTGTAGGAGCAAGTGGAGCTATCTTTGGTTTAGCAGGAGCAATTTTTGCCAGTGGCCTAAAATACCGCAATACTTCTCTTAACCAAATGGGAATGAGTCTTTTACCTTTTATTGTTATTAATCTGCTTATTGGCGCGCTTTCTCCTGCTATCGATAATGCTGCTCATGTGGGAGGTGTACTTAGTGGTATGCTTTTGGGGTGGATAGTAAGCCCTGGTATTTCCTGGATTAGATGGAAAAGAACTTTGGAAGAAATAACTTACTGGGCAATCATCGCCTTTGTAGGTTTTACCCTACTAACATTCTTTGTACCTAATTTAAGCTCAGGAAGAGCATCTATAGATAAAATTATAGATTTTCATAATGAAGCACAGAAAATACTTTTGAAGATAGAATTAGGTTTTCCTCCTCCTCCCTCCGAAGCAGAAAAGCTTGTTCCTCCTGATAAAGGAGCCCGGGAAATAAAAGAGCTTCTCCTTGACTTCCTCCAAGAAGGAGGGAAAAACCCCTTGCTCCAGAGAGAGAT
>JARRCQ010000138.1 GCA_029982105.1 Candidatus Atribacteria bacterium
GAGCCCCAGGTTTTCAAATAGCCGATATTTCCACCCAATATTTTCTTCTCAACCATTGATTCCGGCGGATCTTGAGGATGCTCTCCCCCCAGGAACATATCTCTTAATCCATCAGAAAGAATTCCCTTTAACAAGAAAAATAAAGGAGCAGCTCACGACCTATAAGGTAGATATATTCCTGAGTATAGGAAATAATGATACTCTGTAAAAATAGGATTTTTCAAACAGCCTCTCATAGTTTTGATAAGTCGAGCACCACCTCTTTATGAAAGTTGTATAATATTATAGTATTTCGCAGAACTTGTTAAATTATTAAATTTTTAACAGGCAAATTATACCGGAAGTTCAAAAATGGGAAACCGTCATACAGCAAGGGATACCATAAAACTTCCTTAGTTTTCTCAGGTTTTAATTTTCTTCGGGGGTTACAAGGAAGCAGAGCAAGCTGTAGGGAAAAGCGCCTCGGTAATCTTGGGTTTTTAAGTTTTTGTTTTTTTATCTTTCTTTGGGGTTGATAAGGGGGCTTTGCCCTCTTATAGTGAGAAAGGTTTTTCTTCCTCACTGTTTTTTGTTATTTTTTACGTTTTTTCTTTGGAGGTTATAAGGGGGTATTTTCCCCCTTATAGTTCTTTTTAAATTTAAAGCTTACGCCATAGACTGTCTTTTGCGGTTAACTATAAAAAAGGAAGATGAAATTGGAAGAAAAAGTAATAGAAGATGAAGAAGTCATTTTAGAAGGAGAAGCCTTTAGTACAATACTACCGGAAATTCTGGATAAGAAACATATTCGTTCCAAAGCCTTTTCTTTGTCTCTACCTGCCCTTCTAAATATGCTTCTTATTAGTTTTGTGGGCATGGTAGATATGATTATGGTTGGCAGACTAGGACCCGCCGCCATCTCAGCTGTAGGAATGGTGAATCAGCCCATTTTCCTTGTCATCTCTGTGTTTATAGCCCTCACAGTGGGAACTACTGCATTAGTGGCCCGTTTTATAGGAGCAAAAGACATAAGCAGCGCAAAAAATGTGGCAAAGCAGAGCATAGTGGTAAGTATATTTTTTGGCGTGCTGTTACTACCTCTTTTATACATATTTGCTCCTCAGATAGAAAGAGCTATGGGAGCAGAACCTCAAGTATTAGCTTTGGGCGTTGCCTATATGCGGATGGTAGCATTAGGAATGCCATTTAGCGTCTTAGCAATGGGATTGGGAGCCATACTTAGAGGCTCTGGCGATATGAAAACTCCCCTCATAGCTGATATCATTGCCAATTTATCGAATATATTAGGAAATTATATTTTAATCTTCGGTAAATTTGGAGCTCCGGCTTTGGGAGTTGCAGGCGCAGGTATAGCTACCTCCATAGCAAGGTTTATCGCCTCAATTATTCTCCTTTATGTACTCTATAGAGGAAAAACAGTGATTAAACTCTCGATTAAAGAAAGCTATGGCTTAAATTTTGGCATCTTGAAAAGAATATTTAATATAGGAATACCTTCGTCCCTGTAGCAATTCGTCTTAAGAGCAGGACAGTTAACATTTGTAAGAATAGTGGCAGAATTGGGAACTATAGCTTTTGCTACCCATCAGATAGCCATGAATATTCAATCTCTGTCATTTATGCCCGGACAAGCTTTCTCTATGGCTGCCACCACTCTTGTGGGTCAACTTTTAGGAGCTAATAAGCCAGACATTGCAGAAGAAAGCGCTCGTCAAACAAGACTGTTAGGAATGATAGTCTCCGGCATAAGCGCATTTACCATATTTTTCTTCGGAAAATATATAACCATGCTTTACACCAATGATATCACTATTATTGAACAAAGCCGTATATGCCTGAGGATTATAGCCCTTATTCAACCCGCTCAATCAACCCAATTTATACTGGCTGGTGCTCTAAGAGGAGCAGGAGACACCCGTTTTCCTCTTTATTCCACTATTGTAGGTATCTGGGGAATGAGGGTAGCCTTGGCCTATCTTTTTGTAATGATATTTGGATGGGGACTTACAGGTGCGTGGTTAGCTATAGGTTTTGATCAAATATTAAGAGCTCTAGTTATTTATTCTCGATTTAAGTCTGGAAAATGGAAACATTTTGAGGTATAAACTATCTAATCTTAAACGCTAAGGTTCAAAAATAGATGAGGAAAGAATCTACTGACTCTCCCTATGACTACCGTTATCAAATTTTAGCTGCGGTTATGTTGTGCGGGATTATGGGACCCATTGACGCCAGTGTGGTCAATGTTAATTACCATATCATTGGAAGCCATTTTGGCGTTGCTCTCACCAGTGCTCAATGGATAGTTATGATTTACCTTTTGACCATAAGCAGTTTGCTTCCCTTTTATGGTCGTTTAGGCGATATTTGGGGATACAAAAGAGTATATTTACTCGGTCTTTTTGGTTTTACCATTACTTCCCTTTTATGTAGTGTTTCTTATTTTTTACCCTCTATTTCTTGGCTAATTCTTTTTCGCGCTATTCAGGGGATTACTGCCGGAATGATGATGTCTGTACCCTATGCCATAATTGTGACTTCTTTCCCTCCCGAAGAGCGAGGCCGAGCTTTAGGAATTAACGCTATCAGCGTATCCACAGGATTAGCTATCGGACCATCCTTAGGAGGGTTCATTGCTCACCTTGCTGGTTGGCCTTATATTTTCTTAATAAACATCCCTATCGGTATCATTGGCCTGTGGTGGGGAAATAAAATTATTCCCGAATTAAAAGGAAAACCGGGGACAATAGATGGAGGAGGAGCTGTAACCAATTGCCTGTTTCTTTTTTCTTTTCTCTTCTTTCTAAATCGTTTTTCTACTCAGGGGATAAACGCTATCACTGTTTTTATCGCCGCAGTTGCAGTTATAGCATTCCTTGCCTTCTTGACCATAGAAAAAAGAGCCACCCCTCCACTGATAAATTTAAAACTATTCCACAACTTATCCTTTTCCTTAGCCAATCTATGTGCTCTATTAAATTTTATGTCCCAGTATATTTTAGTAACTCTCACCCCTTCTTACTTTAATCGAGTGTTACAATACGAGCAAAATGAAGTAGGGCTTCTATTAACTATTTTCCCTCTCACTACTTTAGTAGTAGCTCCCTTTTCTGGCTCACTTTCTGACCGTATCAGTCCTCGCTTCCTTACTTCTACAGGTGCTGCTCTTTGTGCTTTAAGTTTATTTTCTCTAAGTAAACTACCTGTCTCTATCGGTACAGCAGGCATTGCCTGGAGGTTAGCTCTCTTTGGTTTAGGCACTGGTATTTTTCAATCTCCCAATATGAACGTTGCTATGGGAAGCGTACCTCGAGAACATTTAGGTGTGGCCTCAAGTATCTTAGCTACAGTGCGTAATATAGGAATGGTGTTGGGAACTGCTCTGGGAGGTGGAATTCTTAATGCCTCGGTCCCCACCTCTATTCTTCAAGGATCAGGAAAACTGGGAGGTGGAGAAGCTTCAATTTTTATGCTGGGACTAAAAAATGCATATTTTGGGGGAGCAATTTTAACCGGGATAGCAGCTCTTATTTCTCTATTCATAGTTAATCGCAAAATACAGCCTACGTTGGGCTAACAGCTCGGAAGTGGAAAACACAAGGCCCATAACCGACGAGATAAGGAGTACCATCAGTTATTTATCATAGAAAACTTGTTCTCGCAAGCTGCAGTACTATCGAAGTTTTTTGCGGTTAACTATATAAGTGATATAATTTAGCAAATCTGCAAGGAGTAATAAAATGGATTTAGGAATAGAAGGCAAAGTAGCTTTAGTAACTGGAAGTAGCCAAGGAATGGGCAAAGCCATTGCTCAAGAATTATCTCGAGAAGGAGCTCGAGTTATTCTTTCTTCCCGTTCTCCACTAAAGTTAGAAAAAGCTCAAAAGGAAATTGAAAAAGAGACGGGTAAAAAATGCGCATTTTTCCCCTGCGATTTGAGTAACAGAGAGGATATAGAGAATCTAGTAAATTATATAATCAGAGAAGTACAAGGAGTGGACATTTTAGTGATAAATAGTGGCGGTCCGCCTCCCGGAGATATTTTCTCTATATCTGAAGAAGATTGGTATAAAGCTTTTAATTTGCTTCTAATGAGTGCCATCAGATTAACCAAGGCTTTTCTTCCTCATATGGAGGCTAAGAATTGGGGTAGGATAGTTTACTTAACCTCTACTTCCATAAAAGAACCGATAGAAAATCTTTTATTGTCTAACGTCTTGAGGAGTGGGGTTAATGCTTTGTCTAAAAGCCTTTCTCGAGATTACGCCCATCGCAATGTCCTCTTTAACGTAGTTTGTCCCGGATCTATTGCCACTCATAGAACTATTCAATTATTAGAAGATAGAGCTGCTCGAAGCGGTCAATCCTTAGAGACATTAAAACAAGAAGCAGAGGAAGCCATTCCTATGAAAAGATATGGAAATGCAGAAGAAGTAGCTTCTTTAGTCACGTTTTTATGTTCTAATCAAGCCACTTACCTGACAGGCACAGCTATTCAGGTTGATGGAGGAGCTATCCATTTCGTCTTATAAAGGGAATTAGCAACCGCACTTTCACCAAAACGAGAATTATAGCATCCCGATCCTACAAAATCTGTTAAGCTACTATATATATCTCTTGTGTCTTTAAGTTTTATACCGTAGGCATGCTGGAATGTTTTCCTTAGTGTCGTTTTTCCGATTTCGCCGGTGGATATTTTTTGACCAATAGCTTTTGTTTTTTGTCTTTTAGAGGTTAACAAGAGAGTTATCCCTTATCGTTCTATCTTTTAATGTTAATCTTTTTGTAGAAAAATCTGCTTTATTCTCGAGAAAAGAAAAGCCATCGGTTCTAACAAACCTTAGCCTTTTCTTTTCTCACCTTTTCAGCGAGAAACTTCAGGATGGACTTCCACTCCTTCAAGCTTTGAGCTTCTAATCTTTCGAAAAGAAACTCTTTTTTTCCATCCTCCGGCTTAACTTCTCAGAACCGATGGCAAACGTAATATATCACTATTTTTCCATTTCGTCAATAGGGGGAGGGGCTCTATAATAAAGTGTGTGGAAAAAAATATCTAAAAAGAAGTATGGTGGTAAGGATCCCAGGATGGAAAATCAAAGAAAAGGAGGCCTTACCACCATGGCCAGAGGCCAAAATAATGGTA
>JARRCQ010000139.1 GCA_029982105.1 Candidatus Atribacteria bacterium
TATCAATATAATCTTTAATCTCTTGAAGTTTTCATTTTACATCTAAGTTGTTATTATCCAATTTATTCATATTACCGATTATTTCTGATAGGTCTATGGTTTCTACTGATATTCCATAACTTTCCAGAATTTTTTCTGAAAAACGGACAGTATTAAAAGCCGCAGGCCGAGCTCCTACGGCTCCGGCTTTTAAATTTGTAAATCCCTTTACTACTCGACATACTCCTCCAAACCATTCTAAATCCTCTCCAAAAATTGGGGAATCAGGGTCCTCAGTGTGGTAAGAAGTCAAGGAAAAAGGAATTTGGAATTGTTTGAGGTTATTACAGATGGAGAGTTTACCACAAAAACTGTCTCTTCGATTTTGAACATCCAAGGCATTAAGTTGGTCGGGAAAAGCATGCACTAAAACTGGAACATTCAATCCTGAGAGACGGATAGCTTGGGCTGCTGCTCGCTCATCACCGAAGTTGGGTAAGGTAATTATAATTCCATCTATGCGGTGGCGATTTTCGTCAAAAATACGAGCACATTTCTGAGCGTCTTCCCAGGTCTCAACAGTACCGAATTTGGTGTCTTCGCTGCTGGGAGCCACTACTTCAAAACCTTTTTTCTCTAAAACTTCTAAAATTTTGTTCCTTCCCTCTTTAGCTAATTCGTCAGGGAAAAAACCCCGGTTACCTACAATTAAACCAAAAGTTTGCGCCATATTTATTTCTCCTTTCATGTTAAAATATTAAAAAAGTTTAACATTACTTAAATATCAAGTTAACACTTCTATCTTACCATATTTTTAGAATGAAAACTAAGAAAAGGGAGGTAAAGTAAATGAAAAAGGTACTGTTAATCAGTTTGTCGTTGTGTTTTATTCTTTCTCTTTCCGGACTGAGCTGGGGAGTAGAGAAAGTTGATGTGCAGGGCTCTACTACTGTTTTACCTATTATGCAGATAATAGCTGAAGAATTTATGGCCCAAAACGAAGATATAGAGATTAACGTGGGAGGTGGTGGTTCGGGAGTAGGTATTTCTTCTCTTTTAGATGGAGTAACCAATGTAGCTATGGCTTCTCGCCAAATGAAAGAAGAAGAATGGCAGAAAGCTAAAGATAAGGGTTTAGATATTCGAGAAATAGAAATAGCTAAAGATGCACTTTCGGTTATAGTTAACTCTCTTAATCCTATTTCCGAAATCGATATTGATACTTTGCAAAAAATCTATATTGGAGAAATAAATACTTGGCAGGAATTAGGCGTTGCTTTGGATGGAGAAATAGTGGTTATTTCTCGTGATACTAATTCTGGCACTTTTGAAGTATTCAATGAACATGTCCTAAAGGGAAAAGAGCTTACCGAAAGGGCTTTACGCCTTCCTTCTAACCAAGCAGTACTGAATGAAGTAGTCAGTAACTCCAATGCCATAGGATATGTGGGATTGGGATATGTAGAGCAGGGAGGAAATAAGATCAAAGCTCTAGTAGTAAATGGAGTGGAAGCAAGCCCTGAAAAAGCCCTTTCTGGGGAATATCCTCTTTCTCGAGGGTTATATCTTTATGTTAATGGAGAACCCCAGGGAGCAGTTAAAAAATTTATTGATTTTGTCCTGAGCGCTGAAGGGCAAGCCATAGTAGAAGAAGAGGGCTTTATTCCTCTTTCTCTAAAGTAAAAGCTACGGGGGGAGAATATCCCCCCTATTTATGTGGCACTTTGGAAAAGTAGTAGTATTTTTTATCTATTGGAAAAGGTGTTAAGACTATATAATGAGGGGAGTGATAATTTGGGTTTAGATGTAGTTTTAATAGAAGATGAGGAAGATGTAGTTGATTTTGTAACTTATTTTCTTCAGAAAGAAGGTTACCAAGTTTTTCCCTTTTTGCGAGGTGAAGATTTTTTAGAGAAAATGGATACTCTTCTTCCTGATGTTATTATTTTAGACCTTATGCTTCCAGGCATTGATGGTTTAGAGGTTTTCCGCTATATTCGAGAATATCCTCGATTTGGGAACGTTCCGGTTATTATGCTTACAGCTAAAAGCGATCCTCTAGATGTAGTGTTAGGATTGGAGGTAGGGGCAGATGATTATATTACTAAGCCTTTTCATCCTCGAGAGCTTTTAGCTCGGATTAAAGCAGTGGTGAGAAGGACTTCTTTTTCTTCTTTTTCTGAGCGAGAGGTTTTAAAGATAGGAAATTTTTGGTTAGATTCAGACCATCTGATGGTAAAAGAGAATGGTAAAGAAACTTATCTTTCTTGGAGAGAATTCCGCCTGTTTGAACTCCTAATTAAGAATCGAGGGAAAATTATCAGTCGCCAGCAAATTCTGGACAGTATTTGGGGAGAAGATAATTTTATTACTGATAGGGTAGTAGACGTCTATATCGCTAATTTACGAAAAAAATTAGGTAATAGTGGAAATAAAATTGTGACAGTGCGAGGAGTGGGCTATAAATTTGAATCTTCTTAATGTGTTATTGTTTATAATCCTTATAATTTTTTCCCTATGGGGAATTTACTTTTATCGAAAGTCAATTAACAATCAGCAGTCCAAAACCTATTATATGCTTCTAGAACGAGAAAATGCTGAACAGGTTTTATTCCTTAAAGAAACTATTCTACAAGCTATGGACTCCTTATCTTTAGCAATGGCTTTTTATGATGGTCAGGAAGAGAAAGTAATGTTCAATCTTTCTTTTGGCAAATTTATTGGTGGGAAAGAAAAAGGGGAGGTATTTCTATGGGAAGTACCGCTTTTGGGAGAATGGTTGAGAAAGGGAGAAAATTCACAAGTAATAGAGTTGGGAAGTTTAAAACTCCGCCTCCGGATTTGGGGAGTAGAAAATGATAAGGTAGTTTTTCTTGAAGATATAGGAGAAAAAGAAAGAAAATCCCGAGAAATGAACTACCTCTCTGCTGCTCTGTGGCATGAGTTACGTACTCCTCTTGCTTCTCTCAAGGGTAATGTTGTTATCTTAGAAGAAGAAGTAAAGGACCAATTTTTGCGTGATATTTCTTATAAAATGGAGCAGCAAATAAACAGGATAGAAACTACTTTGGATAACCTTCGCCAGTTGACCTCTATTTTTCAAGAGGAGAATCAATTTTCTACTGCTGAGAAACTAAAGCGAACCTTAGAAGAGGTGATAAATAATTTTGAAGATGATATTCAGAGATTAAATCTTAATTTGAGTGTAGATACTTCTCTTTTAGATAAAGTAAAGACCAGATTTCCTTTTTCTTCAGCTGATTTTTTGATCCTTTTTTCTAATTTATTTTCTAATGCTCTCAAATTTAACTATCTTGAGGGAAAAGTAGAAATTAAATTGAAGAGGGAGAAAGATGGTATATTGTTAGAACTCAGCAATACCACCTCTAACGCTTCTCGAGAATTTATACACTGGCTTTTTGAACCTTCTCCTACTTTTTCTCCTCGGGGAGCTGATGGAAGGGGAGTAGGGTTATATTTAGCTAAAGAGGCTGTACTTCGAATGGGTGGGAGAATTGATGTTCATTATGGAGAGAAAGATTTAGTGATTTTTCGGATTTTGTTACCTATTGAGGATGAAAGTGAAGAGAACTGAAGAATAGAATCAAATTTATTCATAAGGTGTTCGGATAGACCGCGATATAAGGATTTAGCTCTTATAAAAGAGGCTCTTTTATGGAAGGGCTGATGAATTTGATGCTTGTATATTTCAGGAAAAATTGCAAAACTGGCAAATCTTAATTTGTTGGTGGAATCACTTGGCCTGCCGTTACGCGGGTTGGCAGCAATTGTGAAAAAATTTTACCCTCCCAGGAAGGGAGGGTAAAAAGGTAACATTGGGTAAATAATCCGAAAATAACACAGAGAGTAGCTTGTATCACACTTTACCTTCAGCGCAAGAAGAGATTACACACTCTCTTATTGCTTCTTTTACCTTTCCTTCTACTCCTTGTAGGACTTTACCCACCATAAGTTCTTGGGGATGGCTTTTTAAGTATTCTTGAAAGGCTTCTAGGTATTGTACCCTCAAAGCAGTGCTGAAGTTTATCTTTCTCACTCCTAATTGAGCTGCTTTTCGTAATTGCTCCCGAGGTGTACCGCTTCCTCCATGAACTACAAGAGGCAACTCGCTTTTCTCTCTAATTTCTTTAATACGCTCAAATTGAAGCTGGGGTGTTCTCCCCTCATATAATCCATGACGTGTTCCTACTGCCACAGCTAACATATCTACCGGTGCTTTAGAAATAAATTCTCCTACTTCCTCAGGGGAGGTGAAAAAGTCTCCTTCTTTACTTTTGTCTTCCCAACTTTCATCTCCCTCTAAACCTCCTACTCTTCCTAGCTCTCCTTCTACTAATACCCCCACTGGATGGGCAATTTCTATTACTTTATTGGTTAGGTTGATATTTTCCTCTAAGGGCAAGCGGGAGCCATCAATCATTACTGATGAAAAACCATTTTGTAAGGCTAAAAGAATTTCTTCCAAGCGATGAGCATGGTCTAAATGGAGAGAGAAAGGTATGGAGAATCTCTGAGAGAGAAAAAGTAATGTTCCATAAAACATCCTTATATCCAGGGCTTCATATTCTACCGGAGCTACCTGGATAATGAGGGGAGCACGCATTTCTTCTCCTTCTTCCAGAACCCATAAAATAAACTCAGGGATAGGAACATTGAAAGCAGGAAGAGCGAAGTTTTTCTCTTCAGCTAATTTTAGAATAGTTTTAGTAGAGACTAAAGGCATAATAAAGCTCCTTTCTTTTTGGTTATCTTAGAATTATAGCAGATTTTTCCTCGGAAATATTTTCTCCCTATTTATAGTATCCCGCAAAAAGCAGCCTACGGCGTAAGAAAAAGAACAATAAAGGGGTTTGCCCCCTTATCAACCCCCCAAAAAGAATAAAACAAAAAGATGAAAATACAAAGACAAAAGACCAGTGAGGAAGGAAAAACCTTCCTCACTATAAGCTCATCATGTCCCATAAGTTTTTTCTGGACACCATAGAAGGTTTTCAAAACAGATAAATGGACAGAAAGGAATAACTACTAACTACCTGAGAGATTAAACTATATCCTCTAAACACTATAAACCCAATCATATAAGTTCAAAAGAGATATCATAGTTAACCAAAAATCTCACTGCCATTAACCGTCATC
>JARRCQ010000140.1 GCA_029982105.1 Candidatus Atribacteria bacterium
CTTCCCGAATAGTCTACTCTTTTACCCAGAAGATTTTGTCTAAATCTTCCTTTTTTGCCTTTCAACATATCACTAAGCGATTTTAAAGGACGGTTCCCCGGTCCAAGAACCGGTCTACCTCTTCTACCATTATCAAAAAGAGCATCTACTGCTTCCTGTAACATCCTTTTTTCATTCTTTACAATGATTTCTGGAGCACCCAATTGAAGAAGTCTCTTTAAACGGTTATTGCGATTAATCACTCGACGATAAAGGTCATTCAAATCAGAAGTAGCAAATCTCCCTCCATCTAGTTGCACCATAGGGCGCAAATCGGGAGGAAGTACAGGGATAGCCTCCAGAATCATCCATTCCGGACGATTACCAGATTTAGCAAAAGATTCCACTACCTGTAGTCTTTTAATGAGTTTTTTAGCTTTCTGCCCCGAAGCTTCTCTAAGCTCCTTACGCAGTTCTCGAGCCAATTGACTTACATCAATATTACTCAAAATTTCCCTTATCGCTTCCGCTCCTACTCCTGCTTTGAACGTAGAGTCATAATGGGAAAGTAATCGTGCCTCGGTTTCCAAGATTATTTGAGCTACTTTTAAACCAGTGTGTCCTGGTTCAATTACTATATAACAAGGCTCTTCCGCTGTTTCAGATAAAGGAGTTTCTTCAAAAAGTCCACCAAATATCTCCTGTAACTCTTTTACTTCCGACTCAGAAAGCTCATCTTCTCGTTGATAAGGAAATACTCGAATATCTACTACCTCAAATTGGCCTTCTTCTACTTCCTCTACAGCAAAACTTTCCTTGTATTTGGAGCGATAACGAGTATATTCTTTACTATTTAATCGGTCTCCAATAGAAAAAGGAAGATTGTGAACTTCTATCACTCGGTAAGCTGGTTCAGCCTTAAAATTGGGATCATACTTAGAATAAATTTTATATTCTATATCTCGAATAGTGGATCCTGTCTCTAAATCAGTAGAGCCCGGGTCCACCACTTTATAGCAATCTTCTCTTTTTCTGCCTGAAGCAAAATACAGGACCTTTTCCAGATTCTTGGGTAAAATCCCTAAAATAAGGGCCATCTTGCTGGGAATGCTTTTAAAATACCAGATGTGAGAAACTGGAGCAGCTAATTCGATGTGTCCCAATCTCTCTCTTCTCACTGAAGAACGAGTTATTTCCACTCCGCATCGATCACAAACCACTCCTTTATCCCTAACTCTTTTATATTTTCCACAAAAGCATTCCCAATCTCGAGTAGGGCCAAATATTTTCTCACAGAAAAGCCCATCTCTTTCTGGTTTCAGAGTCCGATAGTTTATAGTCTCAGGTTTTTTGACTTCTCCATGAGACCATTTACGAATTTCCTCTGGAGAAGCTAATCTTATTTGAATAGCACCTAAATCATTAACGTCTATCAAGGATTCTCCTCCTCTTTTTTATTTTTCTCTTCTCTGGAGATTAATATCCAACATTGGAGCATCTTCTTCCTCTTCTACTTCCTCCAGAGAAATTTCTCTTTTTTTAGAATCGGATACTCTCACGTCTAGACACAGGCTCTGTAACTCTTTTACCAACACTTTGAAAGACTCAGGAAGAGAAGGTTTAAGGATATTTTTACCTTTAACAATAGCCTCATAAGCCTGCACCCTTCCTGTGATATCATCAGACTTCACCGTAAGCATTTCCTGCAAGGTATAAGCTGCTCCGTATCCTTCCAAGGCCCATACTTCCATTTCACCAAATCTCTGGCCACCAAATTGAGCTTTGCCTCCTAAAGGCTGTTGAGTCACCAAAGAGTAAGGGCCAGTAGAACGAGCGTGAATTTTAGTCTCTACCAGATGAGCTAATTTAAGCATATATATATAACCTACGGTGATTTCATTATCAAAAGGCTCTCCTGTTCTCCCATCATAAAGAACAGTCTTACCTTGAGGAAGAAGTTTGAAATCAGGAGAAACCCGAGAATCAAAAAAGGAATCCCAGGAATTGCTTTCCTTTGGAGTTTCAGCTTTCTTCATAAGTTCCGCAATCTCTTTCTCTTTCGCTCCATCAAAAGGAGGACTAGATAAAAATTGTCTTTCCTTATTAGCTATCCATCCTAAGTGAGTCTCTAAAACCTGTCCTACGTTCATCCGGGAGGGAACTCCCAAGGGGTTGAGCACTATATCTACTGGTGTTCCATCAGGAAGGTAAGGCATATCTTCTTCCCTCACTATCCGAGCCACTACTCCTTTGTTTCCATGCCTACCAGCCATTTTATCTCCTACTGATATTTTCCTTTTTTGAGCTACAAAAACCTTTACCAGCTTATTCACTCCCGGTGCCAACTCATCACCATTTTCTCGGGAAAATACTTTAACATCTATAATCTTACCGTATTCTCCATGAGGGATACGTAGTGAAGTATCTCTAACTTCTCGAGCTTTTTCTCCGAATATAGCCCGCAAAAGTTTTTCTTCCGGAGTAAGTTCAGTTTCTCCTTTAGGAGTTACTTTGCCTACCAGAATATCACCCGGTTTTACATCCGAACCTATTCTTACTATTCCTTCTTTATCCAAATTGCGCAACATATCTTCTCCCAAATTCGGAATATCTCGGGTAATTTCCTCCGGACCTAATTTAGTATCTCGGGCTTCTACTTCGTATTCATCGATATGAATAGAAGTAAAAACATCTTCTTTAACCAACCTTTCACTAATCATAATGGCATCTTCAAAATTTTCTCCTTCCCAGGGCATAAAAGCTACTAAAACATTCCTACCCAGGGACAGCTCACCCATAGAGGTACAGGGACCATCAGCAATAATTTGCCCCTTTTCTACTACATCTCCTTTTCTAACTATCGGTTTATGATTAATGCAAGTACTTTGGTTAGACCTTTGAAATTTATTTAATTCATATACATCCACTATGCCATCATCTGCTTCTATTTCGACTCGCAAGGCATCAGCTTTTCTGACTATTCCGCCTCTTTTTGCTATAACTGTAGCTCCTGAATCCTGTGCCACCTTATATTCTATTCCCGTCCCAATATAGGGTGGATGAGGAGCCAAAAGGGGAACAGCTTGTCTTTGCATGTTAGTACCCATCAGTGCTCGGTTAGCATCGTTATGCTCCAAAAAAGGAATCAAAGCAGCAGAAGCACTAATAATCTGCTGAGGAGAAACATCAATAAAATCAATTTTATCCCGGGATACTTCTACTATTTTTTCCCTAAATCGGGCTATCACGCTTTCTGCCTTAATGTATCCTTCCTCATCCAAAGAAACATCAGGTGGAGCAGTATGATAGAGGTCTTCTTCGTCGGCAGCAAGGTAAACAACTTCATCAGTAACTCTCCCATTCACTACTCTTCTATAGGGAGTTTCTACAAATCCGTAGTCATTAACTTTAGCAAATATACATAGAGAGGTAATAAGGCCAATATTAGGACCTTCTGGAGTTTCAATAGGACATATTCTTCCATAATGGGTATAATGGACATCTCGAACTTCAAAGCCAGCTCTTTCCCGGCTTAGACCTCCCGGCCCCAGAGCACTAAGTCTTCGCTTATGAGTAATTTCGGAAAGAGGATTAACTTGGTCCATAAATTGAGAGAGGGGGCTACTACCCAAAAACTCTCGTATAGCAGCAATAATAGGCCTTACGTTAATAAGGATTTGAGGAGTAGCAGATTCCAAGTCAGGGTGAATAGTCATCCGCTCTCGAATCACCTTTTCCACTCGCAAAAGGCCGATGCGGAACTGATTCTGCAAAAGTTCTCCCACCATACGAGCTCTTCGGTTACCAAGGTGGTCGACATCATCTTCATAACCAATACCATCAATAAGATTAAGAAAGTAGCGAATGCTTCCCACTACATCCTCAGGGGTGAGAGTCCTATCCTTCTTTACTCTCACTTTTTCTATCCCTAATCCTCGTAAATCTCGGATAAGCCCTAAAGTCAACGAACTTCCTTTTTCTACTAAAATTTCTCCCGTAACTTCATCTTGTAATGCTTCACTTAAAATTTTTCCTTCCAAATCTTCAGAGAGAATCTCCCAGGTATCCTCCCGTTCCACATAGATTTTTACTGGTAAATCTTCCTCATTAAGTACGGTTATGTATTCTATTGGATATTCTTCACTAAGCTCTTCTACTTCTCGAGCCAAGCGACGGTTAATTTTCTCTCCTTTTCTTCCCACTATTCGATAACGAGAAAAATCAATGTCTTCACCCAGTAAATTGATATCTCGTACACACTCCTTATTTAACAAATCTATAACAATGTCTTCAGCTAATACTGGTTCTTCTATCCTAATAACTCTTTCTTCCAATTTCAATTTATTGGTTATTTTATATCGACCTACTTCACCCAAATCATAGTGACGGGGGTCAAAAAATAAGTATTTAATAAAGTCTCGGGTATTCTCCTCAGTAGGAGGCTCACTGGGACGAAGTTTACGAAAGATTTCCACCACTGCTTCTTTACCATTAGTAGAAGGGTCTCTCTCCAAAGTTTTGCGAACAATAGGATGGTAATCAAATAGAGCCAGAATCTCCTCGTTGTCTTCATATCCTAAAGCTCTAACTAAAGTAACAGCGTTTATTTTTCTCCTTTTATCTACTCGCACATAAACAATATCACCTGGATCGATTCCAAACTCTAACCATGCGCCTCGATTGGGGATAATTTTAAAACCATAATCCATTTTCCCCGCAGGAGTGACTTCTTTAGAGAAAAACACTCCAGGAGAACGAACTAATTGAGTAACTACCACGCGCTCAGCTCCATTAACCACAAAAGTACCCCAGTCAGTCATAAGAGGTATGTCACCCATATACACGTCCTGTTCCTTTATCCCGTTGGTCTGTCGATCAATCAGCCTTATTCGGGCATGAAGAGGAACAGAATAGGTTCTACCTCTTTCCTTAGCTTCTCTAACAGAGAAGGGGGGATCCTCCAATCGGTAGTTAACAAATTCCAGAACTAATCTTCCCGTAAAGTCTTGAACTGGAAACACTTCTAAGAAAACTTCTTGTAGCCCCTGTCTTTTCCGACTTTCCGGTGGTACGTCTTTTTGCAAAAACCACTCAAAAGACTTCTTTTGAATTTCTATGAAATCAGGAAGCTCCAGAAAAGAAGGAATTTTGGCAAA
>JARRCQ010000141.1 GCA_029982105.1 Candidatus Atribacteria bacterium
TCTTTTTCTCCTTCCACCACTATAGCCGGTATTGTATCAATACCATAAAGATTTACGTTATCCTTATCTATGAGAAAGTTGTAAATATCCAGATGGAGAAAGGGGGAAAGGGCCGCTACCTCCTCTAAAAGCGAGCGCACGCTGTGGCAAGTTTCGCACTCTAATTCCTGAGTAAAAAACTTTAAATTTACCTGACGAGACAAATTTTCTTTTAAGAAATTGATTAGAGTTTCTTTATCTTTATCCTGTAAAAACAAACTGGTCACCTCCTATCCCAAGATGCTTTCTAATTTTCTCTGAAAGCCAGGGAGGTTGTCCAAATCTCCAGTGGGACAATCCTCACCGTAGCGCAAAAAGCCTTGCTGATCTACCAAAAAAACTGCCCAGCGAGCTAAAAAATTTCTGCTCCATACCCCAAAAGATTTAATTATTTGAGTTGAAGAATCGCTCCACAAAGGAAAGGGGAGGTTGTTTTGCTCTATAAATGCTCGCTGAGCAAAGAAAGTATCTGAACTTATAGGTATAAAGACTACCTTCTTTTTTTCTATTTGTTCTTTTAAGGAATGGTAACGAGGAAGCATCTGGCTTCCTTGAGGGCTAAAAACGGAGTTGAAAAACAGGATAACTCCTCCTTTGCCTCGAAGAAGCTGGGAAAGAAGAATCGAGTTACCAGTGGTGTCGGTTAGCCAACCATCAGGGGCAGGGATGTCAAGGCAAGGCTTATTCTGCCACAGGAAATACAAGACTTCTTCCATAAACAAAGGAAGGTCATCAGGACCTTGAGCGGTAATTATATTCCCATCTACCATAATCGGTGAGTTGGTGAAATCTCCTCCTGCGTTGTTTACGTCATCTTTAATAGATATAAGTCCTGCCATTCTTTTTCCTCTTACGATGTCAGCAGAGACCAACACCCAGGGGCCTCGAGATATGGCTCCTACCAACTTGCCTTCCTGATAGAACTCTCTTACTAAACTGAGTACTACTGGAAGACGACGTAGGTAATCGGGAGCAAATCCCCCGGGGATGATTACTCCATCAAAATCTCGAGGATTAACTAAGGAGATAGGCATTTCTCCCCGTGCCGGAAAACCGTGACGACCATAAAAAGTTTCTTCTACGTTTACCCCTACTAACTTTGCTTCTATTCCTGCTTCTCGCAAGCGGAGTAGGGGATACCATAATTCTAATTCTTGATATTGATTTTCTACCAAAACGATTATCCGGCGTATAGCCATTTTTAATTTCCCCTTTCCTCTAACTCCCGCTTCATATTCTGAAGCCGTAAAAAATGCTTCTTCTCCTCTTCTATGACTTTATCTAACCACTCTCTTTTTTCTTTAGAGACCATAGGAGTAAGTCCCTGGTAAAAAAGGATGCTTTCCTTTTCTATATTTATGCCTACCTCTAAAGCGTCCTTCATTTCTATCCCCGCCGGAGTAAGGTCTACTCCTTTTAGTACTTTGTCCAGAATCCCACTTTCTACAATCGCTCCCAAATAGTTGACACTCTCATCAGTAGTAGAGAAGATACTTTGCTCACCTTCATTTAGTTCTTCTTGAAGATGAGTAAAGAAATCTAGGTGCTTTTCTTCTTCCTTTCCTAAGAAGGAAAAAATTTCTCGTGTTGAGACAGAGGAAGTTAATTGTGCTAACCTCTGATAAAAATCTATACCTCTCCTTTCTAATTCTTTGGCCATTTCTAAAACTTCAGGGGGAGAAAAACGCAACACCAACTCTATCAACTCCTTTTCTCTTAACTATCGAAGGATGAGGAGATCAACCTCCTCATCCTTCGATATAGCCTTTGCATGGTCATTAATCGGGAATAGATTCGTTCCCAGTGGACTTTTATCAACCTTGACCTGCACTACCTAAAAGCTGGCACTTAGCGATATACATATTCTTGAGTTCTTCTCGAGCATATCCTAAATATTTGCGAGGATCAAATTCCTTGGGGTTCTCAGCTAAATACTTCCGAATCATGGCGGTCATTACCAAACGCCCATCAGAATCGATGTTGACTTTGCATACTGCTGATTGAGCGGCGCGACGGATCTGGTCTTCGGGTACACCGACAGCATTTTCCATTGCTCCTCCATACTGGTTAATGATATCTACGTATTTCTTTAAAACCGAGGAGGCTCCATGTAATACGATGGGGAAGCCAGGGAGCCGACGTTCTACCTCTTCCGAAATGTCAAAACGGAGAGTAGGGAAAGGCTCTCCGGGTTTTAGCTTAAACTTGTAAGCTCCATGAGAAGTGCCAATAGAAATAGCTAAACTATCTACTCCCGTTCGGGTTACAAAATCTTCTACTTGTGCTGGATCAGTATAATGAGAAGTTTCCGAAGAAACATGCTCCTCAATTCCAGCTAAAACTCCTAGTTCTCCTTCCACTGTTACATCGTGGGCATGAGCGTATTCTACTACTTTTTTGGTAATAGCCACATTTTCCTCATAGGGAAGATGAGAACCATCAATCATCACATTAGAAAATCCATAATCCACGCAAGATTTTGCTAACTCGAAAGAATCTCCGTGGTCTAAGTTTAAGGCAATGGGAACATTACTTCCCATTTCTCGAGCCATCTGGACTGCTCCAGGGACCATATAGCGCAACAAAGTCTGGTTGGCATACTGTCGGGCGCCTTTAGAAATTTGCAAAATTACCGGTGAGTTACATTCCACACAAGCGGTAATAATAGCTTGCAGTTGCTCCATGTTGTTGAAATTATAACCTGGAACAGCATATTTTCCGGCTAAAGCTTTTTTGAACATTTCCCGAGTGTTGACCAATCCCAGCTCAGTAAAGTGAACAGCCATTGTATTTCCTCCCTCTTTTAATTTATATTACTATCTTATTGATAATTTTCTCCTATTTTATAACTTTCTTCAAGGGGTTAATACTAATTTATCGATAGTCTACAAAAATGTTACTCTTTTGTATTCTTTTTATATTTAACCATAAAAAGCAATCTACGACGTAAACTTTAAAAGAACAACAAGGAGGTACTATCAAACAAGGCTCGCGATTGATAAAAGAAGAAGATTGCAAGGGGAATAGCTCAAGGTCTATGAAGATGGACAAATACCCCTCTCAAATCTTGACACTTCTAAGGGGAAAATATATACTTTTAAACACGGTATTTATGATAAAATGTATTAACCTGAAGGAGGTGATGAAATTCAAAGGTTAAAAAACCAAATTAGCAGGGAAAATGGGTAATTTAGTGGATAGTAAGTTGTAGTTTTTGTAATTTTCAACCTGCAAATCTTAAAGACTCTTAAAAAGGAGGAGTGATTATGCGGAAGATTGTAGCTCTACTCGTTTTGGCATTTGTCCTTCTGGGAACAACCTTTGTTTATGCTGCCGACGTTGAACCTTATAATATTGCCTTTATTGTAAAGGCCACCGATTCTGACTTCTGGCAGTATACTATAGTGGGAGCTAAAAATGCAGAATATGATTTGAAAGGTCTTATAAAAGTTACTGTTTATGGACCACCATCTGAGGCTGATATCGATCAACAGGTATCTATTTTGGAGAATGTGGTTAATACCAAACCTGATGCCATTGTTATTGCTTCCACCAGTTCAGATGCTACATCATTAGTTCTCAACAACGCTTATGAGCAAGGGATAAAAATCATTCTCATCGATAACTTTGTCTATGACACTGGTTATCACTCTTTTCTGGCCACTAATAACAAAGTCGGTGGAGCTTTAGCTGCAGATAAGTTAGTTGAGGCTCTTCAAGCAGCGGGTAAGCCCCTGGAAGGTAAAGTTGCTGTGATAAGTGCTATGGCTGGAGTTCAGGTCCTCATTGACCGGACCGATGGGTTTCTTGCCCGGCTCGCAGAAATTGCACCAGGCATTGAAGTTCTTCCCATAAGGTATGCAGATAACGACATTGCCACTGCAGCCAACATTGCCGAAGATATTTTAACTGCTAACCCCGATTTACTGGGCTTCTTCGCCAATAACAATCATACTGGTGATGGTGTCGCCCGGATTATTGAGGAGCGGGGTTTACAGGACCAAGTGATAGCTGTAGCTTATGACTCTGACCCTCAAGAAATTGATGCTCTCCGAAGTGGCGCTCTAAAAGCTCTGATTGTTCAGGATCCTCATGGAATGGGTTACAAGGGTGTTATGTTTGCCTTTATGGCTATAAATGGCGAACCTCTTCCAGAGTACTTTGATACAGGAGTTTATGTAATTACTGAAGATAATCTTGATGAATCAATGTGGATTCTCGATCCTTTCTCCAGAAAGAAGTACTGATTATTGTTAGGGGTGGCGCTCGCCACCCCTTTTTTAAATTAATAATCTAAAGGAGAGGTTTTATGTCTGGTGAAAAAGAAATTTTGAGATTAGAAGGTATTTGTAAATCTTTCCCTGCAGTTAAAGCCTTAGACCAAATAAACCTATCAGTCGCAGCAGGAGAAATAAGGGGATTAGTAGGTGAAAACGGAGCAGGAAAATCGACTCTCATAAAAGTTATCACCGGTGCTTATGATAGAGATGCGGGGAAAATTATATTTGAAGGTAACGAAATTACTAGAAATTCTCCTATTATCTCCAAGAAGCTGGGCATCTATGCTGTTTATCAGGAAGTAATGGTTGCTCCCGATTTAACCATAGCTGAGAATCTTTTTCTGGGTAATCAGCCTAAAAGGGGAGTGATTGTTGACTGGGGAAAAATGTATCAAGAATCAGAAGAATTTCTCCGGGATATAGGATTAGAGGTTGATGTTAAAAAAAGCATAAAAGAATTAAGCGTGGCAGAAGGCAGAATGGTTACTGTAGCTAAATGCCTCTGGCAAGAACCCAAATTGGTTATTTTTGATGAACCTACTGCAGTTTTAACTCAAAATGAAACGCAAATTTTGTTTAGAATTATCAAAGACCTTAAAAAAAGAGGGGTAGCAATAATTTATATATCGCATAATTTAGAGGAAGTTTTTGATATTTGCGACACGGTAACCGTACTTAAAGATGGGAAATTAGTAGGTACTTACCCAGTTACGGAACTGGAAAATGTGGATAAATTAATTCCTTTGATGGTGGGAAGAGCTATTGAAGAGATGTACTATAAAGAGGATATAGAA
>JARRCQ010000142.1 GCA_029982105.1 Candidatus Atribacteria bacterium
AAGTACTCCAGCGTAACGAACTTGAGTTTTTGATTTCTGATGTAATTTACTTTTTAAAGTTTTAATAGTTGTTTAACTAGTTTTGCGGGATACTATAAAAAGAGTAAATTACATCAGAAGTAAAAAAATGAGAAATCGCCATACAGCAAGGGATGCTATAATCCTCAGTGGTCTTTGGTTTTTAAGTTTTTGTCTTTCTGGGAGTTGATAAGAGGAGTATTTTTCCCTTATACTGGTGGTGTGTTTTCTACCAATAGTTTTTGGTTTTTAAGTTTTTGTCTTTTCCTTTGCTTTTTGGGGGATTATAAAGGGGAGTACCCCTTTATTGCTGGGGATGTTTTCTCCCTCGGTTGTATTTATCTTTTCAATCTCCTAAATTTTACGCTGTAAGCTGTATTTTGGGGGTTAATAAGGGGGCGTTGCCTCCTTATAGTTAACTATAGTTATATTATGAAATACAAAAAAACATTATTAATTTTTCTGTTTTTTGCTTTTTTGTTTCTGGGGTTTTTCCCCCGGAATAGAGAAGAGACGAAAGTTTTTTTTGGCTTTGATACCTGGATAGAAGTAGAACTTCCTCGGAATAACGCTACTCTCTTTTCTCAAATTTCTTCTTTGGTTGCTCATTTAGACCAACTCTGGAATCGTTTTTCCCCTTCAAGTATAATTTTTAAGATAAATCATTCTCCCCTTCCTCTTTTAGTAGATGAAGATACTTTTCAGATATTAGAGGTAGCCCAAGAAGGAAGAGAAAAAACTCAGGGATTTTTCAATGTTTTAATTACTCCTTTGGTGGATTTGTGGGGTTTTTCTACCCAACCCTCTCTTCCTCAGGAAGAAGAAATC
Organism: Candidatus Atribacteria bacterium; assembly: GCA_029982105.1. Taxonomy (GTDB): domain Bacteria; phylum Atribacterota; class Atribacteria; order Atribacterales; family Caldatribacteriaceae; genus Sordicultor. The sequence continues at coordinate 847 of JARRCQ010000142.1, forward strand.
GAAAAGATGGTAGAAAAAATAAACAATAGTAAACTATTCTTAAGTAAAGAAGATAATAAAGTATTGATTGAAGGAGAAGGCGAAATAGATTTGGGTGGTATAGGTAAAGGATATTTGATAGACAAAATAGTTTCTATATTGCAAAAGGAAAAGGTGTCTCAGGCGTTGATCAATGCTGGAGGAGAAGTTTTTGCCTGGGGGAAGCAAGTTAAGGTGGGAATTCGCCATCCTCGCCAGGAAAAACTTTTGGGTTATGTAGTAATCGAGAATGAAGCAGTGTCCACCTCCGGAGATTATTACCGGTTTTTTGAAGAGGGAGGAATACGTTATCATCATATCTTGAATCCTTTCACCGGTTATCCGGAGCGTGATTTTCAAAGTGTTACAGTAATCAGCAAAAGCGCTACTTTTGCTGATATTATTTCCACTGCTATTATGGCAGGGGGGAAAGAAGCTTTGGTGATAGTAGAAAAAAATTTTCCCGGTATAAAAATTTTAGGAGTAGAAGAAGGAAACAAAATTTATCTCTCTTCTTCTATGAAGAAAATATTTGTTTCTGAATAACTATGGACAGAAATGGAAACCGAAAAATTTTAATATTGATAGTATTAGTGGTAATATCGTCTCAGATTTTGATTTGGGCAGTGCGGACTGAAAGTAGCCGAGTAGAAAATGTTCGCTCTTATTTTCTTCCTATTTATCGGGTGGGAGAAAGAGTAAGAGATGTTTTTCAGGGGTGGGGAAGATTTTTCTCTAATTCCAGAATCTTGGGAGAAGAAAACCAAAAACTTAAAGAAGAATTAGATAAACTTAGGGCGGAGAATATTTTGTTGCAGGAAAAAATAGAAGAATTAAAAATGAAGATAGAAGCCGGGGCTATGGAAGAAGAGTTGCCTTTTGAGGTGATACCGGCTCAGGTGATAGGTCGTGACCCCTATGATTGGTGGGGTAAGGCTATCATCGACCAGGGAAAGGAGGAAGGGATAACTGAGGGGTTAGTGGTAGTTACCTATCAGGGTATGGTAGGTAAAATAGAAGAGGTGTATCCTCATCATTCAGTGGTAAGACTTCTTTTGAGTCCTTCTCTGTCGGTGGGGGTTTTAGTGCAAAGGACTAGGGATTTAGGAGTGGTTACCGGAAACGGAGAAGGCTTGTGCCTTGTGAAATATATTTATCGAACTTCCGACCTCAAAGAGGGAGATATAGTTATAACCTCAGGTGGAGGAGAAAATATTCCTCGAGGGATTATTGTAGGGGAAGTATTGCAGATAGAAAAAAGCGGTGGTGGTCTTTTTCAAAATGTAACCGTAGAACCCAGTTGTGATTTTTCTCTGTTGAACAAAGTTTTTGTGATCAAGGCTCTACCTCAAGAATTAAAATGATAAAGAAAGTTGGAATATATTTTTTTCTTCCCCTGTTATGGGAAGGGATAAGTTCTTCTTTTTTAGTGTACCTGTGGTTTCCTCTTCGCCATCTATGGATTTTTTCTTTTCTCTTAATTTCTTTGTTTTGGAAGGAGAGGGAAAATGGTTCAGATATTCTTCTTATTTTGATTTTAGGGGTAACTTTGGACTTTCTGTTTTTCCCTCCCTGGGGAACTTATCTCTTTATTTTATCAAGTTTAGCTTTATTCACTTATTGCTGGGTGAGGTTTTTTTCTACTACTTCTATCTCCCTTTTAGCTGTTTTCTTTTGTTTCCCTTTTGTGGAATTAGTTTTGGTGAAGGTAGTAGCGATTTTGGAGGGAACCACCTTACCTTTTTTTCCACTTTTAGGGGCTAAATTACTGAGTATTCCTCTTAATATTTTTTTGTTTTACTACTGGCAAAAAAAAGAGGCAAGCTGAGGTTAAGTTATGTGGAATGAAGAAATGCAGGAGCGGGTAAACCAAAGAATTACTTATATTTCTCGCTTATTTTTGGTTATAATTATAATTTTATCTTTGCGGTTTTGGTATCTCAGTATTTTGCAGGGGGATTGGTATAAGCAAAAATCAGAACAAAATCGAGTGAGAATTATATCTCTTCCTCCTATCCGAGGTAGCATTTATGACCGCAACAATCAGGTGTTAGCTGAAGATGTTCCTCACTTTCGCTTGGTTTGGGAAAAAGGAGGAACACAAGTGAGATTAGAAGAAATAGAAAAAAGAGTAGAGAAAGTTCTAAAAAAGGAATTATCTCCCCCCTTTCCAGGAAGAGGAGTTGGGGAGATAATATTAGTCGATTCCTTAAGTTTGGAAGAAGTAATCAAAATAGAAGAAGCCCAAAATGACCTGCCGGGGGTAATGGTAGAGAGCTATCCGGTTCGCTATTACCCGAGAGGAGAACCATTTGCTCATGTGGTAGGTTATGTGGGAAAGATAAACGCCGAAGAATTAGAATTGCTACGCTCTGATGACTATGAAATAGAAGATAGGATAGGAAAAGTAGGAGTGGAGCGGGAATATGAATCTTTCCTTCGGGGAAAAAAAGGATATCGAAGAATAGAAGTCAATGCTTTAGGAGAAGTAGTAGGGGTTTTAGATTATCATTTTCCTTATTTTGAAAATTCGATAGTTTTAACTTTAGACCAGGAATTCCAGGAATATAGTTATGAATTGTTGGGTGATAGAAGTGGAGTGATCATAGCCGGAGACCCTTATACCGGAGAGCTTTTAGCTCTGGTAAGTAAACCGAGTTTTGATCCTCAACTGTTAAGTAAAGGAATGACGCCTGAAGAGTGGAACGCTTTAGTCCAAGACCAAAATAGGCCTCTGACCAACCGTCCCCTTCAAGCTCTTTATCCTCCTGGTTCTCTGTTTAAGTTAGTGATAGCTACTGGAGCTTTGGAAGAAGGAATTACCAGCGGAGATAGGAAAATTTTCTGTCCTGGCTTTCTAGATTATAATACTTGGCGCTATCCTTGCTGGAGAAGAGGGGGTCATGGCGCAGTGGGTATAGAAGAAGCTATTGCTCAGTCTTGTAACGTTACTTTTTATACTTTAGGTTTAGAGCTGGGGCCAGATAAGATTATAAATTGGGCTAACCAGTTAGGAGTGGGGCAATCTTCGGGTATAGATTTACCGGGGGAGAAAACTGCTTTTTTACCTACTCCAGAATGGAAAAAGAGGCAGCTCAAAGAAATGTGGTATCCTGGTGATACCATTAATTTGTCCATTGGGCAAGGATACCTTTTAGTTACACCTTTTGAAATGTATCGGGTAGTGAGCAATATTGCTACTCGAGGGGAGGTTTATAAACCTCATGTGGTTAAAAAGATACTGGATAGTGAAGGGAAAGTGGTTAGAGAAATCACTCCAGTGCGACAGGATACGATAAAGTTAAAAGATAGTACCTGGAAGACTCTTATCCAGGGTATGGAAAAAGTAGTAAAGCGAGGGACCGGTCAAGTTTGTCGGAGTTTACCGGTTGAGTTAGCAGCCAAAACAGGAACAGCCCAAAATCCTCAAGGAGAAGACCATTCCTGGTTTGCTGGATTTTTTCCTTCTTCTCATCCTCGGATGGTTTTTTTGGTATTGGTGGAACACGGAGGAGATGGAAGTGGTGAGGCAGCACAGTTGGCTAAAAAGTTGATTGAGTGGTGGATAGAAAACCGGGGAGAAAATGGAAAGTAAGGCTATAGTTTTAATTCTCATTGCTTTATCTCTTATTGGAATATTGGCGGTTTATAGCGTTGACCCCCTACGAGGAGAGAAATGGGGAGAGAGCTTGTTTAGTAGACAAATTATCTGGAACCTGGTGGGATGGGTAGCCTTTATTTTTTCCAGCCAGATAGACTATCATAAATGGGTAAAAAGAGGATGGTTGTGGTATTTTTTGATGATTTTATCCCTGGGTGCAGTTCTGGTCCTGGGAGGAGGAGATGAAGCTGGTTCTCGGCGATGGCTTTTTTCTCAATCAGTGCAGCCTTCTGAAGGAGCGAAAGTTCTCCTGGTTTTATTTTTAGCTTATTATTTTTCAGAACAACGGGAAAATTTCGATTTTTGGCCTCTTCTCTTTAAGAGCGGGGTGCTTTGTCTCATTCCTTTTATACTTATTTTTGAAGAACCAGATTTAGGGTCTTCTCTGGTTTTATTGGTTATCTGGTTAGGAGCGATTTTGGTTTGTGGCTTTAGCGCCCGAAAATGGGCTGTGATAGGGGGAATAGGAGGAGGACTTTTACCTCTTTCTTGGTTTTTTTTGGAAGATTATCAAAAAGATAGATTGGTGTCTTTTATTGATCCAGAGAGAGATCCGTTGGGTA
>JARRCQ010000143.1 GCA_029982105.1 Candidatus Atribacteria bacterium
TTTTCTGATAATCCTCCATGAACTATTATGACCATTTTATCCTACCTTTCTTTTTTTATACTAATATAGTTAACCACAAAAGACAGTCTACGACGTAAACTTTAAAGGCAAAATAGACGTAAAAAAACTATAGGGGGGAAAGACCCCCTATAACCCCCAGATACACAAAAACTCAAAAATAACAATATAAAAAATTTACAAAAACCTAAAAGACTGAAAACCAAAACAACTGGGAAGAAAAGATTTCCCACTATAGGGGGAAAGACCCCCTATAACCCCCAAAAAAAGAAGAAACTAAAACTTAAAAAGCAAATAAACAAATATTACTGGTGGAGCTTTTCTTTAAACCTTAAAATTAATTTCTGATGTAATTTACTTTTTCAAAGTTTTAACAGTTTAACCAGTTTTGTGTGATACTATAAAATCTACATATTATATAGCATAAGAGAAGAAGAGTTTTTAAAGCGGAGGAGAGTCATGTAAACAGAGATAATTGTTCCATTATTTTCAGCTTTTTGCCATCTATAAGAATAAAAGGAAGAGCTCTATTTATCACTACTCCCAATTTGGAGAGTTCCTTAGGGTCATGAAAAATCATCTCTCGGCGTAGCTTCATAATTCGTCGTGCTGAAGTTATCCCTATACCCGGTACTCGAATTAAAGCTTCCCAGGGAGCAGAGTTTACTTCCACAGGAAAAAATTCAGGATGGTTGTTAGCCCACAAAGTTTTAGGATCAAGAGATAAAGGGAAATTACCTTCTTCATCGAAAACTAACTCTTCAAAAGCAAACCTATACCGACGGAGCAAAAAATCAGCTTGGTATAGCCGATGTTCTCGCCAAGTAGACACCGGAGGCCTATAAGAGAGAGGGGTATCAACAATTGGCTGAAAAGCACTATAGTAAACTCGAGCCAAACCAAATTGCCGGTAGAGCTGAGAAGAAGTTTGCATAATTTCTCTATCGGTTTCCCTGCTTCCTCCTACTACCAACTGGGTGGTAATCCCTGCCGGGGTGGAAAATCCTTTTTCGTTCTGGTTTTTGAACCATTGAAATTTCTGCCAGATACGAGAAAAATTCTTTTGAGGAGCAATTTCACAGAGACTTTGAGGATTAGGAGCTTCTAAGTTTACTGACACCCTTGTAGCCAGCTTTATAGCTTCCTCTAAGTAATCATTGCGTACATCAGGTAGTATTTTGAGATGAAGATAACCAGGAAAGTGGAGACGATAGCGAAGAATTTCTGCTACTTTCAGCATTTCGTTCATAGTCCAGGAAGGGCTTTTATCTACAGCAGAACTTAAAAAAATACCTCTTACCATTCCCCTTTGGTAAAGACACCAAAAAAGATTAGATAGTTCTTCAGCAGAAAAAGAAGTGATAAGATGGTCTCGCCCCTCTCGGTTAGCACAGTAAAAGCAGTTATGCATACAATTATTAGAAAGGAGGATTTTAAGAATATTTATCCTTTTTCCACTACCGGGAAGACTAACTGGGTAAATCCAACCTCCCTGAGGATGGTGTTTTCTTGATTCTTCTCCTCCACACGCTCCACACAAATCAAAACGAGCTCCATCTCCCAAAACTTTAATCTTATAGTCTGAGTCTAAAGAAACCTTGCTCATTTTTATCCCCCTACTTATTTTACTCCACTTAATTCATTTTAACTATAGACTCTATCGAGTCTACTAAACAATAAAGGGGTAAACCCCTTTATAAGCCCCAAAGGACAGCCTACGGCGTAAACATTAAAGACAACTTAGATAGAAAAAAATTCGGGACGATTCCGCTGGAGAGAAAACGCTCCAGCGGCGTGGCGATCTCGCTTTTGGGATTTTTTAGTAAACTTTAGCAATTATATCAGGTTTTGCGGGACACTATAATTATAGACTCTATCGAGTCTGTTAAACTATATTTTGAGTATTCTCCATTTTGTTGATATAAGGATTACAAACAAAATAGTTTAACACCATAGTAATCTATAAGTCGTCAGTACGAACAAGGTGCAACGTTTTACAACTTTCCCGTATCTTCTAGTTCGGGGACGTTGGCAACTTCCTCGATGCTCAATCCTCTACTATGCTCGGTTTTCACCCAATGTTTTTGGTCTCGAGATAAAAAGAGAGAGTAAAACACAATTGGTATCCAAGTAATACCATACCAAGCATAATAAAAGAGATAGATAGCATATTTTATGGTAATCCTCCCTTCTCGCAAGGAAGGACCAATAACTATCTGGTAAACACTTTGCAAAAAAGCAAAAGGTATCCACCAATACCAAAAAAAGATTGCACCAGGGATAGGAGCAAGCATCACCCAACGCAATACCTCTAAAATAGTAAAGATAAAGCTCGAAATGATAGTAAAAGGAGTCAAAAGATATAGGAAATAATCCAGATATTGAAAACGAAAGGTTTTCAAGAATTGAATTAGTAGCTTAGGTCCATAATGCCATCCTACCCAGTAATGGCCTTGCATCCATCTTAATCTCTGGCGATGAGAAGCTAGATAAGAAATAGGTTTTTCATCGTAAGTTATTGCCCACTCATTCCAATGCACTTTTCCTTCAGAAAGAACCAACTTAGTACTGAATTCCAGATCCTCAGTTAAGCTTTGGAGGTCCCAACCTAAACGTTTAATGCAAGGAACAGTAATGAGTAAACCTGTTCCTCCCAATGTCGCCGATAACCCCCAGTTAGTCCGAGCCAACTGCCAGAAACGATTGGTATACCAGTAAGCTAAGGCATAAACTTTAGTAAGCCAAGAATCAGAAAGATTTTTAGTATCCAGGTAACCCTGAATTGCTTCTGCTTCAGGATGAGCTTCCAAATAATCATTCATTCGAGAGAGGAAACCAGGATGAGCTAAATTATCGGCATCAAATATAACTACTGCTTCATAATTATCAAGAGGAATATTATTCAATGCCCAGCGAATATTTTGTGTCTTACCCGGATGGAGAGGATCATCACGCAATAAAGCTACTCCGCCATATTGTTCTACAATCTCGGGGGTAGCATCACTACAGGAGTCACAAGCCACATACACATCAAAGAAATCTCGGGGGTATGTTTGTTTATTGAGACTATCTAATAAAGAGCCAATAACTTTTTCCTCGTTATGAGCAGGAATTAAAACAGCAAAACGCCGCAGGGAAGAAGCTGGAGGCAAAGGTTTTGCAGACCAAAAACCACGAAAACTTATAATTGTTTGATAAACCCCATAGAAACAAAAAAAGATAATTAACCATTGAATAAAACTAAGTTCTGATAACTGAAGATGAGGAAAGAATAACCAATGCAATGTATCATCTCCTATGGTGTAGCTTTAAAACAAAGATTTACTGATTAGCAGAATTTTTTACGTATAGATAAAGGTTATATTTGCTATCTACGTTAACTGGCCTCCAATCCTTTAGGTCCCAAAAATAGGAAACAATGCGAGCTCCTGGCTTTAATTCTCGCCAGAATTTTTCTTGTAAAAGGTCGTTTACGTGAGAATATAAAAATATAGTGACCACGTCTGCGTCTTTTAAGTCTACCTGATGCAAATTACCAAAAATCACCTTTACTCGAGGGGAAAGACCCCTTATCCAAACCTTCAACAGGGCCAAAAGATAGAGCCAGGGATTAAGTTCTACTCCTACCGCTTGAGCACCAAATTCTTGCGCGGCACAAATGATGATTCTTCCATCTCCACAGCCTAAGTCATATACTACTTCACCGGGTTTGAGATTTGCCATTTCTAACATTCTTCTCACTCTCTTCATATCCGTTGGTTGCCAAGGAATACCATTAAAGAAAACAGGGAAAAACCAGAAAAAAAACAAAAAAGCTACAATAATTAAAAATAATCCTATTCCCCAGACCACGTCTTTAACTCACAAATTTTTCTGCTAAATAAGAGCTGCGAACGAAAGGACCACTGGCTACTCCTCGGAAACCTAAAGAACGAGCTACGTCTTCATACCAGGCAAAGACCTGAGGAGAGATGTATTCCTTAACTTCTAAGTGTCGAGGGGAGGGACGGAGATACTGGCCAATAGTAACTACATCACATCCTACTTCTCTCAAATCTTCTAAAACTTCTACCACTTCTTCTTTTTTTTCTCCCAAACCTACCATCAAACCTGATTTAGTAATAATAGAAGGGGCGATTTCTTTTACTCTCTTAAGTAGAGCTAATGACCTCTCATATGAGGCCAGAGGTCGTACTGTAGGGTAAAGGTGAGGAACAGTTTCTACATTATGGTTAAAAACTTCCGGATTTGCCTGTATCACTATCTGCCAGCTCTCTTCTCTTCCCTGAAAATCAGGGGTAAGAACCTCTACCGTAGAAGAAGGAAGAACTCTATGTATTTCTCGAATGGTAGCTGCAAAATGAGAAGCACCTCCATCAGGAAGGTCATCTCGAGTAACTGAGGTAACAACCACGTGTTTCAATCCTAAAATTCGGGATGCCTCTCCTACTCTTTTGGGTTCTTCAGGATCTAAAGGTTGAGTAGTTCCTTTTTCTACGGCACAAAAGCGACATCTCCTAGTACAGATGTTACCCATAATTAGAAAAGTGGCCACTTTTCTTCTAAAACATTCTCCCCGATTGGGACAATGAGCACTTTCACAAACAGTATGAAGAGAAAGGGATTGGAGTAAATTTTGAGTTTCCTCTCCTTCTCCTAAAGAAATTCTCTTTTTTATCCAGGAAGGTAAACTGCTCAAGTTTGTGATCTCCTTTCTTTTTCAAGAAAAAAATCGTCTCTGGACATTTCTTCCATTTTGAATCCCAAAACTTTTCCCAAGTCTTGAGCCAAGAACTCTTCCATCTCTTCTCTGTCTTCCAGAGAATAAGACTTACCAGTGATACACTCAAGAGAAGTTACCCCTTTATCCGAAATACCACAGGGAATGATGTAACTAAAATGAGGAAGAAAAGTGGTAATATTAAGAGCAAAACCATGATAAGTAACCCAT
>JARRCQ010000144.1 GCA_029982105.1 Candidatus Atribacteria bacterium
TTGCGTGCTTCTACCACTCTGGTCATACAGAGTATATACCTCTATTAGATTGCGAAAATTACCTTGAAAGTCTAAGCCATATCCTACTACATAAACATCGGGTATCTCAAAACAGCGATAATGGATGGGAATTTCAGCAATCCTTCGGGCCGGACAATCCAAAAAAGTACAGATTTTTATACTCTGGGGAACTCTTTTTTCTAATTCTCGAGTCAAAAAATTAAGAGTTAATCCCGTGTCTACAATGTCTTCAACAATTAAAACATCCCTCCCTTTTATGTCTATATCCAAGTCTTTCTCTATTTCCACTCGTAATAAGCCAGGTTTAAAACCAGAAAGAGCCAAAAAGTCCAAATCAAAAGGTATGTCTAAATTTCGGCTTAAATCTACGGCAAAATATACTGCTCCTCTTAGAATTACCGTCAATACCGGTCTCTCATTTTCATAGTCAACAGAGATTTTTTTAGCCACCTCTTTAACTCTTTCTTCAATTTCTTCTCTGCTCAAAAGTAAATCCCCTAAACCTCTCTCATTCATTATTCTCTCCTTTTAAATGATTTAAAATATACTCATAATCTCGAGCATAAACTACTCGGATTTTTATTTGAGGATAAAGTTCTTTTAATCTTCTCACCTTTTTATTTTTCTTGCGGGTTAGTTTTTGTTTTTGAGTGGTTAACTCAATAAACAGGTCAAAATCAGGGAGGTAAAAGTCAGGAGCAAAAGCTTCAGTAAGATTGCCCTCTTCATCCCACTCTAAGGGGAAAGTACGTGGTTCATAAAGCCAGCGAACACCATAAAAGTCTAACATTCGAGCAAATTCTTCTTCAGAAGGATGAGAAAAACTGGTTTTTTGCCCCAAATCTTCTCGAGGGAAAAGAGAACGTTCTTCCACTTTTTTATGCTTTTCTCCTTTTACAGGAGGGGTAATAGTCACATTTTCCTGGGCTTTTAAAATTAAATCGGTGGCCTCTTCTACCCCATAGAAATCAGTATTAACTACTAAATGGTAATGAAGAGGCTCTCTCCAATCTATGCCGAAGGTCTGCCTCAAGAATTTTTCTCTTTGTTGGTCTTGTTCAGTGAGAATACGGCTGGCGGTTACATCGTCTTGCTTGTATTTCTCCATCATCCGATGAAGGCGGGTAAGTCGCGAAGCCACTATCAGAATATGAAAAGTGAAGGGATGTTTTTCTAAGATTTTCTGCCCTCCTCTTCCTAACAAAATGAAAGGTTTTTGAGCAGCCCGTTGCTCTAAAAGAGAGCGTACTTTTTTAACCCATAGGTCTCTTTCCCTTTCACCTGGAGGGGGTTCAACAGGTAGCTGAGGAGACAATTCCCCTAAAAGGGAGACAAACTTCTCTTTATCTACCAACTCCATTTTTAGTGTTCGAGAAAGCTTTTCGGCGATTTCATCCCCATAGCTTTCTATTTCTCGAGAAATAGTAATAATAGAAAAATTAGCCACTTTATTTTCACCAATTTTATATTATACTATCAAATAAGCAATTTAGAGAAAAGAGGAGAGCGGAGTGATGAAAAAGTTAGAAATAATAGCCCTAATTATAGTAGTGGTTCTGTTTATCTCCATATCGGAGGGAAAAGAGAAAGCATTATTTCTCGACTCTACCTCTTCTCAGGTTTTTACTCCCCTTTACTCATTTTTGGAGAGAAGTTCGAGATGGGAGTGGGTAGAAGCTCCTTCCAACTCAGAAGAAAATTCCAGCCTTTCAGAGTTACAAGACGAAGATGTCCTTTTATTCCGGGGTTATGAGAAAGAGGACTTACTATTTTTTGAAGTTATAGATTTACAGACTTCCAATAAAATTTTAGGTTTAGTGAGAAAAAAAGAAGACCAGAATTATATGATAGAAGAGCTAAAAGAGAAGTTGGCTCAAGAATTTTCCTTTCATCGAGAAATCAAAATCCTTTTTGTGAGAGAAGAGTACGGAAAAAGTTCTATAATTTTATCTGACATAGAAGGAAAAAAACAAATCCCTATTTACACCACCGAAGAAGGCTACATTGAGAGTCCTATTTTATCTTTCGACACTCGTTATGTAATATTCGTTTGGGATAAAGGATGGGGAAAAGGGATTTACAGGCTCAACTTAGAAAACAAAAAAGTAGAAGAATTGAGTGTAGCCGGTTTTAATGATTATTCTCCAACTATTTCCTCTCGAGATCAAATAGTTTTTGTTTCGGAGCGGAAAAATAAACCGAGTATATTGAAGATGAATAAAGATGGCTCTTCTCAAAAGCCCTTCATAGAAAAAGATAACCCTCTCAATTGGCCAGCCTTTTCTCCTGATAGCCGATCCTTAGCTTATTGTGAGTTAATTGACGGAAAATGGTCTTTAAAACTATATGACTTTTTAACTCAAGAAGAAGAAACCTTTGATTTTCCTCTAAATGTTAAACAACCTGTGTTTACTCCCAGTGGGGGAAGATTAATTTTTGTGGGAGAAGAAAAAGGGAGAGGAGACCTATACTCTCTGGACTTAGTAAACCAGAATTTAACTAGGCTCACCTATGATAATTATCCCAAAGAAAAACCCGCTCCTTCTCCTGACGGGAGATGGGTAGCTTTTTCCGGTGCAGCAGAGGGTAACAACTGGGACATATTTTTACTAGATATGAACAAAGGAACGGTAAACCGTTTTACTTCCTCCTGGAGCAGGGAAACTCATCCTTACTTTTCCCCTTCACCGGTTTACTAATAAAAAGAAACTTGCTATTATGAGGAAAGTTATGTTAAGTCAAAAAAGGAATTTAGCTGTAATTTCTTTAGTTTTGGGACTGATATTAGTTTCGGGAAGTTGGGCTTATCCTTCGGTAAGAGAAGCCCCTACTTTCATTCTCTATACCTTAGAAGGAGAGGAAATAGAATTTCATCCCTCTGAGTTAACTTTTTTATATTTTTTGTCTCCCGAATGCGGAGAATGTCTTTACCCTCTTCTTAGTCTTCACCAAAGCTTAAAAGAACAGGAAAATACTGCAAGAGTAACTCTTTTAACTATATGTTCCGATTGTAACTGGCGGGAGGTTAAAAGCTTAAAGGAAACCTTACCCCCAGAAATAGAAGTTTATTTTGGTAATCACCTGCGGGCTTTATGGGGAGCATGGGAAACTCCTTCCCTATTTTTAGTCAACTCCCAAAACAAAGTAGTAGGAAAATGGGAGGGAGAAATAGATGCTGAAACACTTTTAGCTAACCTTCCCCAGCCCCAGAATAATAAAAAATCAGAGAAAAAATCCACTTCTTGTGGTCAAGGATTATGTTACTAAATTTATAAATAGAAAGGGAGGAAATACCATTCCAGAAAAGTGGGAAGAAACTTTACAAGACCTATGGGAAAGGAAAATAACCCCAGAAGAAGCTAAACAAAAACTGCGAATTTATCCTTTTGAAGACCTAGGGTTTACTAAAATTGATTATCATCGAGGCATCCGCAAAGGGTTTCCGGAAGTGGTTTTCTGTCCGGGAAAAACTAAAGAAGAAATATTAACTATAATGCAAAAACTGGCTGCCGAGTATCCCAATATTCTAGCCACCCGGGCTAATGAAGAAATTTATAAGTTGGTTAAATCTGCCCTACCTGATGCTCGCTACCACCTTCAGGCCCACGCTATATTTTTAGAGCGAGAACCCCGAGAAAAAAAAGGGCAAATTGCTTTAGTAAGTGCTGGAACTGCTGATTTGCCAGTAGCAGAAGAAGCAGCCCTCACTGCTGAAATTGCTGGAAGTAAGGTAGAAAGAATTTTTGATGTGGGTATTGCTGGATTACATCGTCTATTACCTTATCTTCCTGAGTTGTGGAAAGCCAATGTTATCATAGCTGTAGCAGGCATGGAAGGGGCTTTACCCGGGTTTCTCGCTGGTTTAGTAAACAGACCCATCATTGCTGTGCCCACCAGTACTGGATATGGAGCTAATTTAAACGGAGTCACTCCCCTTCTTACTATGCTCAATAGCTGTTCTCCGGGGGTGGCAGTGGTAAACATAGACAATGGATTTGGAGCGGGATTTTTAGCCCATATGATCAACCAATTAGCTGAAGGAGTGAGATAGTGAGTAAATTTCTTTATCTAGATTGCTTTTCAGGGATAAGTGGCGATATGTTTTTGAGTTCTCTTCTAGACTTGGGAATTTCTTCTTCTCTCTTCATTTCCGAAATCAAAAAGATGCCCATCCCTTTTGAAATAGAAATCAAAAAAGTTCAGAAACATAATATTTCTGCTACCCAGATTAAAATAAAAGAAGAAGAACATCAACATCACCATCACCGCCCAGCGCGGGAATTAATCCGTATCATCCGGGAAAGCCCTTTTACCCCCTCTATAAAAGAAAAAGCTCAAGAAATGGTGAGGAAAATTGCCGAGGTAGAAGCTAAAATTCATGGAGCTGACCCTCAGGAAATTCATCTTCATGAAGTAGGAGGAGTGGACACTTTAGTAGATATAACTGGAGTGTTAATAGCTCTCCATATGTTAGAAATAGACGAGATTTGTTCTTCTCCTATCCCCACAGGCCACGGCTGGGTAGAGTCTGCTCACGGTTTACTCCCCATTCCTGCTCCGGCTACATTAGAGCTTTTGCGAGGGATACCTATTTATTCAGGAGAAGTGGAAGGAGAGCTAACTACCCCCACCGGAGCAGTCCTCGTATCTACCTTAAGCAAATCCTTTGGTAGTCTACCTTCCTGCCAGATAGAAAAAATAGGATATGGAGCAGGAGAGAGAGATTATTCTTATCCTAATGTCTTGCGAGCTATAATAGGGAAAAAAGAAGTTCACCTTAAAGAAGAAAAAAACCTGGTTATAGAAACCAATATTGATGATATGTCTCCCCAAATTGTAGAATATCTCACCGAAAAGCTTTTTCAAGAAGGCGCTCTGGATGTTTTCATTACCCCCATTTTTATGAAAAAGCAAAGACCGGCTTTCCAGCTCTCAGTAATTACTCCTCTTTTTCTAAAAACCAAAATGGAGGAGGTAATTTTAAAAGAAAC
>JARRCQ010000002.1 GCA_029982105.1 Candidatus Atribacteria bacterium
GAGAAAGGGGTAGTTCACCAATGCAAGCAGCTTCGTGATTACCTAAAACTGCTTTAGCCTTTCTCCCTACTACCCACCTTACACATTCTTCTGGCTCTGCTCCATAACCAATGATATCTCCTAAAATCACAATATTTTCTACTTCTACTATTTCTTCTGCTACTTTATTCAAAGCATCAAAATTACCATGAATATCAGCAAGAATGGCAATTTTCAACTCATTCTCTCGACCCTTTAATCCTCATAATACTTACCACTGATGAGCGAGCTAATTCATCCAACTTCATAGTAATGTATTTTATAGTTTCCTGTAAATTGGGAATTAAAACATATTCTAAAGCGTTGACCCGCCGGCGAGTTTTCTCTATTTCCACAGCCAAAAGCTCGATAGTTTTTTCTGCTTCTGCTAATTTAACCATCAAAGGCAAAACACGGAAAAAAGAGCTAAAAGCTTCATCTGTCTCCGCTGGTGTATTTATTAAGCTATAGGTATAAGGGTCTCCTTCCACTTTAACCTCAAAATGAGGAACCCTTACTCCGGTAACATGGCGAACTTGAACCTCAAGCCCCAGCCGCTCTTCAGAAGAGACAGTAATCAGTTTTTTGTCTTCCTCAGAAAGCAAAAGAGAAGCCTTGCTCTGGGCCTCAAAAGCTTTGACAATTTCTTCCTCAATCTCCTGACGCAAGTGACGATTCTCTCTCACCGTGCGAATGAAATCTTGCATCAAAGCATCCAATTTATCTTTCAGGAGCTTATGGCCTCGCTCTGCCATACTCAAGCGGCTTTTGAGCTTCATAAGCTCCATACGATTGGGATTAACATTCAATCTCAAGGGTAACCCTCCTCATTCCTCAGAAGAACTCTCGCCATCATAAAAACGTTCCAGATGAACATCTTGAATTCGTTTTAGTTCTTCTCGAGGTAATATATGGAGCAAATCCCAACCCCGAGAAAGGGTTTCTTCGATACTCCGGTTTTCATATTCTCCCTGCTGAACAAATTTCTGTTCAAATTCCTCAGCAAATTTCATATATAACCGGTCCAGGTCAGTAAGAGAAGCCTCTCCCAAAATAGTAGCCAACTCTTCCGCTTCTCTTCCCCGAGCATAAGCAGCAAACAACTGGTTAGCTACATCGGGATGATCTTCCCGAGTTTTACCCTCACCAATTCCTTTATCTCTCAGTCGAGAAAGAGAAGGCAAAACGTCAATAGGAGGATAAATACCTTTATGTTGGAGTTGTCGATTCAAAATTATCTGCCCTTCAGTAATGTAACCAGTAAGGTCAGGGATAGGATGAGTTTTATCATCTTCAGGCATGGTGAGAATAGGAATCTGAGTAATAGAACCCTTTTTACCCCGGATTCTACCTGCCCGTTCATACATAGTAGCTAAGTCGGTATAAAGGTATCCAGGATAGCCTCTTCTTCCGGGAACTTCTCTTCGGGCAGCAGAAATTTCTCGCAAAGCTTCACAATAGTTAGTCATATCTGTTAGTATTACCAAAACCTGCATATCCATTTCAAAAGCTAAAAACTCTGCTGCAGTAAGAGTCATACGGGGAGTGATGATTCTCTCTACGGCCGGGTCATTAGCTAAATTAACAAAAATAACTGACCGCTCAATAGCTCCAGTGTTCCGTAACTCAGATATGAAATAGTTCGCTTCCTCAAAAGTGATACCTAAAGCTCCAAAAACTACAGCAAATTTCTCTTCTTCTCCCAATACTTTAGCTTGACGGGCAATTTGAGCAGCCAAACGAGCATGAGGTAAACCAGAAGCTGAAAAGATAGGAAGCTTCTGCCCTCTTACTAAAGTGTTTAAACCATCGATAGCTGAGATGCCGGTTTGAATAAAGTCGATGGGATAATCTCGAGCTACAGGATTTATAGGGTTACCATTAATATCCAGACGAGAGTCAGGAACAATCTCCGGTCCACCATCAATAGGAACTCCTGAACCATTAAAAACTCTTCCTAAAATATCGGGAGAAACAGGAAGCTCCATCACTCTCCCCAAAAATCTAACCTTACTTTGTCCTACCCCTATTCCTTCTGTTCCTTCAAAAACCTGCACCAGCGCTTCGCCTTTGCTGGTCATAAGCACCTGACCTCTCCGGCGTGAACCATCTTGTAGCTCTATTTCTACAATTTCCATATACCGGGCGTCTTCCACCTGCTTTACGGTAAGCAAAGAGCCAGCTACTTCTGAAATAGTAGTAAATTCTTTATACATTGCTTTCAACCTCGCCCTTTAATTTATTGGCTACTTCCTCTTTAACCTCTTCTATGAGCTCCTCTAAGGTCTCCATTTTTTCTTCAGGAATGTATTTTGCTCTTCCTATTCTCTCTCGAACAGGAAGAGAGAGAACATCTCGCAAAGATAATCCTTTTTCTAAAGCCTTTAAACCTTCCTGATAATAAGTGATAATAAGTTTAAGCATCAGGTATTGTTTGCGCAAAGAACTAAAAGTATCCACTTCCTGAAAAGCACTCTGCTGCAGAAAATCTTCTCGAATAGATCGAGCTATTTCCAAAACGAACCTCTCCCGGAAAGAGAGCGATTCTACGCCCACCAAACGTACTATTTCCTCTAACTCTGCTTCTTGCTGGAGAATTTGCATAGCCAAATTACGATTGGCAGAAAAATCAGGAGCCACGTTGTTCTTCCAGAAATTCTCCAAATGAGGAAGATAAAGGGAATAGCTAATTAACCAGTTAATAGCTGGAAAATGGCGCTGATAAGCCAATCTATCTTCCAGCCCCCAGAATACCTGCACCACACGCAGGGTATTTTGAGTTACCGGCTCAGACAAGTCACCACCGGGAGGTGATACCGCTCCAACCACAGTCAAGGAACCAGCTCTGTCTTCTTTTCCCAGAGCAACCACTTTTCCAGCTCGTTCATAAAAACTGGCTATTCGGCTTCCTAAATAAGCTGGGAATCCTTCGTCTCCAGGCATTTCTTCCAGACGCCCGGAAATCTCCCGCATAGCTTCTGCCCAACGAGAAGTAGAATCAGCCATAAGAGCTACTCTGTAACCCATATCCCGGAAATATTCAGCCATAGTAATCCCGGTATAAACTGAAGCCTCACGCGCTGCTACAGGCATATTAGAAGTGTTGGCAATCAAAATGGTTCTTTTCATCAGAGGCTCCCCGGTATAGGGGTCAACTAACTCGGGGAACTCCATCAATACATCAGTCATCTCGTTGCCCCGTTCTCCGCAACCAATAAAGACGATGACATCAGCATCTGACCACTTAGCCAACTGGTGCTGCACCACTGTTTTTCCACTTCCAAAAGGACCAGGAATACAAGCTACTCCTCCCTTAGCTATGGGGAAAAAGGTATCAATAACCCGCTGTCCGGTAATTAAAGGCTCATCCAAATTAACTTTTCTTTTATAAGGACGAGCAGTTCTAACTGGCCAGCGCTGCAACAAAGCTACAGGCTTTTCTTCTCCTTCCTGGTCGATTATAGCAATCACTTCTTCTACAGTGAAAGAACCTTCTTTTATCTCTTTAACTTTTCCTCGAATACCAGGAGGAACCATAACTCGGTGAGAAATAGTAGTGGTTTCAGGAACTTCTCCTAATATATCTCCTGATTCTACTTCTTCACCTACTTTGACTAAGGGATGAAAATTCCACTTTTTGGAGCGATCTAAGGCTGGAACTTCTACCCCTCGAGCAATGAAGTCGCCAGAAACTTCTCTAACGATTTCCAGCGGTCTTTGTGTTCCATCAAAAATGTTACCTATCAACCCCGGGCCTAACTCCACACTTAAGGGTTCATAAGTTGACTCTACCGGCTCCCCGGGTCGGATTCCTGCCGTTTCTTCGTAAACCTGAATGGTAGCTTTATCCTGGTCAAGACCAATAATTTCTCCTACCAGCTTCTTTTCTCCCACTTTAACCAGGTCATACATCTTTGCCCCGGGAAGTCCTATAGCCACAACCACTGGCCCATTGACGCTCAATACCGTACCTTTAGTGCTTCCCTCCAACCTCATCATTCCTCTCTTCTATAAAGTTATATCGCTTCCAGCTGCTATGCGCACCAATTCTCTTATAAATTCAGAACCTTTCCCTAACTCTTCTTTCTGAGTGGGTATTCCTAAAATGACCGGCAAAGCTTCAGAGCGCTGGTCTTCAAAATGTTCTTTAACCAAAGAATAAAATTTCCACTCGGTGAAGATTAGAGCATACTTGTTCCTCCGCAAGGTGGGCAAAAACTCTTTTGCCTCTTCAGCAGAGTAAGCCACGTAAACATCAAATCCCATACCTCGAAAACAGAGGCTATTTTCCTCTCCTCCTACAAAAGCTAAACGATTGTCACTCATAGTAACACTCTCGTAATTTGTTTTTTATTTTCTCATTTTCTAAACCAAAATATTTTCCTTCCAGAACCAAACGTAAGTTTTTAACATCCATATTTTGAGCCCAGAGAAAGCCAAAAACTGGCTCTGGGCCGAAAGCTTTCCATCGATAAGAGCGAATAAAATCTAAAAGATAATTATCCATATTTCTCTCTATCTCTGCTAAATAAGAAGGGTCATTTCGAAAAATCCCTTTTTCAGGAAGGAGAAAATCAAAACCAAAATTACTTACCTCTTCCGCTACTTTCTCTGGAGAAGCATTCAACATTTCTATAAGTTTCCCTTCCGGGAAAAGGGGCTGAGGAAAGAAAAGAAGACGCACTAGCTCCCCTTTCCTTTCTTGATAACGAGCACGAAAAACTGCTCGCAAATAAGCCAAAAGCACAAAGGCCAAAAGCCAGTTTTTGAGAACTTTGCTTTCTATGTTTTGAGCTAAAAAGTAGGTCTGTTCTAAATAATGCCGGTCTAAAACCATTTCCACTGCCTGAATGACCCGATAATTTTCGTAGGCTTCTAAACTATCAGTTATAGCTTTAACCCATAAGTCGGGAAGATACTCTCGAGTTTCTCCTCCCAAAAATCTATTTACTCTTACCACATCTAAAGTAGTAGGATAAGCCTCTTCTAAAGTCTTGCCTGCTATCCGATATTTCAAAATCAACTTCATCTCATTAAAATCAAAAGGCCAAATAAAAAAGCGAGCTATTTTATCTCCCGGGGGATGGCTGTTTATTTCCTGTATAGTTTGCCAGTAGTGAGTCATCAAAACTTTATCAATATCATAGATACGAGGAGAAATATTTTGAAAAACCTCTCCCCAGTAAGGAATCTCCGCCACTCCTCGCAGAGCTTGGTCTAAATTTTCTGAGCGAAGCAAATTCTCCAGAGTTTTTTGGGTTAAAAGACTTACTTCTAACGCTCTAACTCTACCTACTAAATAAGCATAGCGTGTATCTCCACTACTGCTTGGTTTTCTCAAATCTGTAATCATTGGCTAATCCTCAAAAAGCAGAGCAGAAATTTTCCCTTCGTTCTTCCTGATATAGTCCTCTACCACAGAAATAAAACTCAGATCCACCACCATACCTCCTCGTTTCAAGAGAAAGCCCCGCTCTAAGTCCTTTGCCACTCCCCCAAAACGCAGAGAAAAACCTTTTTCCTGGTTCAACTTTTTCAAAAAACCATTGCCTAAAATCTCTGCCTCTCGAGGAGCCATCCACACCTCCTCATCACCGCTAACCACCTGGGAGACGAGAAAGTCTCTGCACCACTCCTCTTCTTTTGCTTCCACTTTTTTAATAAAAGCTTCTACCAGTTCCTGGTGTAATTTTTCCCAAACGTTGTATTTTACTTTACCTATTTCATTTTTACCTGTTAGTCTTGCCTCGGCGATTTTGCGTTGTACTTCCAGTTCTATTTCTCTTCTGCGTTTAGATAACAGCTGCTCTGCTTCTTCCTCAATTTCTTTTTGAGCTCTCTCCAATTGAGCACTAGCTTTTGCTCGAGCTTCTTCTAAAATTCTCTTTTTTTTAAGCTCTGCTTCTTCTTCAATTTTTTTCAAAATGTCTTCTAAAGGCATCTCACGCCTCTACTAAACCTGAATAGAATTCAAAAGAAGAATGGTAGCAAGCAAAGCCAAAACAGCATAAGTCTCTACCATAGCAGGGAGAATAATGGCTCTTCCTGTCTCTTCTGGTCGCCGAGCAATCATCCCGATAGAAGCAGCTGAAGTTTTCCCCTGAAAAATACCAGAGAGAAGGCCAACAATTGCTATAGGAAGACAAGCAAACAAGATTTGTACACCCTGAGCCGGATCTATGTCTACCGGAGTCCCACCAAAAAGACCCAGTTTAATCAACACCCAGAACCCAGCCAATAATCCATAGATACCTTGCGTTCCCGGCAGTGCTTGCATAAGCAAAATTTGCCCAAATTTATTGGGGTCTTCGGTCAATACTCCTGCACCTGCTTCTCCAGCAATTCCTACTCCCACTGCCGAACCAATTCCTGCTAACCCTATAGCTAAAGCAGAACCTAAAAGGGCGAATGCCAGTCCATCAATCATAGATTACAAAACCTCCTTCAGCTTATTTTTACGTATTTGGTTTTATAACCAAAAGGTTTAAAGTTTTTGCCTCCATCTTCATAAAACTTGTTAAAGAACTCTACATACTGCAGGCGAGCAGAGTGAACAAAAGCACCTAACCCGCTCATTAATAGATTAAAAATGTGGAACACCAAAGCTACCATCAAAGCAAGAAGCCATCCAATGTAAGGATAACCTCCAAACAAAGACCCTAAAGTACGAGCTAAAATGGCAATAATAGTACTGGAAAGACCTAAAGCAAAAAGACGAGAATAGGAAAGAGTATCCCCCAGATACGAAACCAAACCATAAAGACTCATCAGGCCAGATAAAAACTTCATAATGGGGTTTTTCTGATGCCTTCCTTGAGTAGCCACTAAAAAAATAGCGCTACCTATCACCACCGGTAAAGCCACTGAGGCTAAAAGGGGAAGAGCAGCAATGCCCACTATGTACAGCACTATAGCAACTAAAAATACAAACCAGCTCAGATGGTCCATAATAGCCACAGCATGATGGCCTCTTTTCCATTCTTTAATCGTGGAAAGCATTATACCTATTAAAATCTGGAAAATACCTATCCCTAAAGAGAAAATGAGCATAGGAAGAGGGTTATTTAAAGGGTCAATGACCATTAAGCTATTTTTCAGAGTAGTTAAAAAAGACAGAGAGGAAGGAAGATAATCAAAAAGGTCTCCTAACCACGAGCCAGTGCAAACTCCCACTAACATAGCACCGACTCCTCCCCAGGCTAACATACGCATAAAAGTCTTAGTAGAATCAGAAACATCAAGATAAGCGGCAGCAATGAACCCAAAAAGAGCCAATATTAAACCATATATTACATCTCCCAGACACATACCAAAGAAAAAGAAGAAAAACCCAGCCACAAAAGGGGTGGGGTCTATTTCAGTATAGTTGGGAAGCCCGTAAAGATGAGTTAAAACTGCAAAATTATTTACCCAAGCATTGTTTTCCAGAACAACAGGCACACTTTCTCCCTCTTCTGGCTCTCTGTGGTAGAGAACCCACTCCTTACCCACTTGAGATAGAGATTCTTCTACCCGGGGTAAATCTTCTTTTTTTACCCATCCACTAATATAACAAGTCTCTTTAGTCTTTAAAAGTTTGGTTTCGCTCTGATGTCGCTCCCACAAACTCAAATAGTAGTCATAAAGTATTTTAAATTCTTCCTCAAATTTTTCTTGCAGAGCTGCTTTTTCCAGGAGCTTTGACTGTTCCTCTTGAAGTTCACTAATCCGGTGTTCCAAATCTTCTATTACCTCTTGAGGAGTGCCTTCAAAGGGATGAGGAAGGCTTAGAGGAGAAAGAGAAAGCTCGGCTAAAATCTCACCCATAACTTCCTCTCCACTTTTGTGGATCACTACCCACCACCAAGTATTCTTACCTTTCCCCGGAAATTCTTCCCCCAACCAGATCAAATCTTTTCCCTTTAGTTTCTCCTCTAAAACATCTTTCTTTTCTGGGGGAACTTCCAAAAGAAAACTTCGAGTATAAAGAGTGCCTCGTAAGTTTTCCAGAGAAACTTTAACTGACTGAATTCTTTTCATAAACTCCAGGTTAGAATTCAACCGATTTAAGTTGCTACGAATGTTGTTAAGTTCTTCATCCCAACCCAGGAAGGTCTTATAAAGAGGGATATAATCAAAACTACAGTTCAAGAAATCTTCTTTCTCCATATGAATGGGAGAGGGAAAAAGAGACTGAACAATTCCTGGTTTTTCTGAGCGATATTTACCAATAAAATCTAAGCAATAGCTTAACTCTCCCAGTCGGCGTTCTAACTCTCCCAATTCTCCTGAAGGAGCAACAAACTCGTCAAATAACTCTTTTTCGTCTTCGGATATTTCTAAAACCCCTAGGTCTTGTAACCGGTCAAGAATCCCTTTTCGTAGAGAGTGATGAGCAATGATGCCCACCTTCTCCATCTCGCTAATTGCCATATTCTTCTCCCATCTCTTCTATTAGCTGAGAAACAATATCTTTCACCCGGGAAGAAGCAATACTTTCTAATTTTTGAGCCTGATGACGAAACTCGTCTTCTATCTTCTGGGCTTCTTTTTCCCCTTCCTTGAGCATTTCTGATCTTAGAAATTGAGCTTTTTCTTCTACCTCTTGTAAAGCCTTTTTTCTCATCTCGGCTATCTGGTCTTCTACTTGAGCCATAATTTTAGCTGCCTCCAGCTCGGCACTGTTAATCTCTCGTTCTTTCAGATTCTCCAATTCCCTGATCTCCTGGATAGCTTCTTCAATCATTCTCTTTACCTCCGAACCGCGACTAATAGTCGTAAGATATATTAGCAAAAGAGCTCATCTTTAGCAAGAAAAATAAATCAAATTAAGTATTTTTACCTCATATCAAATTTTTTCCCCATATTCCCGGCAAACTATCCTTAGTAATGTAAGAAGTACTATTTTAATAAGGATCGTGCCAATCTATTGTAGGGGTATTTTTATTTTTCTCTCCATTATTAGTTTGGACCTCTCTCCACCTAGGCTTAAATAATATCATTTATTGTTCTTCTCCCAAATAGTTGATAGAAAAGTTAAATAGAGATGGACACCGCTTACTTTTCTGGGTAAAGTATTTGTATCAGGAAAACCAACCCAGAGAAGGCAAAGCGATGTCCCAGATATAGCTTAATCCATTCTCTGATTTTCTTGAGTTAAGTGAAAAAAACAATCCTTTAGTCAAGAAAAAAAGATAGTGACTTTTACTATTTGCCTGATAAGCGCTATACTCTAATCTGCCATCACTGTCATCGTAAGATGAAACATATGGCTTTCATGATATTGAGTATTTCTTTTTAATCATTAAAGACCCCTTTCCGGGAGCAACTAAATTGGAGAAGAACCATTTTTCAAAAGTTGCTGTCTGACAAAAGCTTTTCTGCCAATGCTGTGGCTTATCACGTCAAGTGCAGCAAACTATTTCTCCATCCTTACCAATCTTTGTTTTAGTGCTATCACGCTGGAATAAATCCCTATTAGCACAATGAAAATCTCCAGTCGCCCAAGTATCATACCAAACATCTCTACGATCAGCGTTACCGTACTGGTGGCAGGTGTGGTAAGACCAATGGACAAACCTACAGTACCCAGCGCGGATGCAAATTCAAACATAGCTTCGGTTAGTGAGCATCCAGCAGTTATTGTAATGAGTAATGTGCCGATAATAAAAAGGCTGAGATAACATACCACAAAACCAGCTGTATCCATTGCCAGCATGGCGTCGATAGGAGTTTTGCCCTGTGCTTTAATGTAATAGGGAGCTTCAACACTTCGGGTCGGCAAGAGACGCTTACGTATGTTCTGCGTGGTGATACGTAGCATGAGGTAAACACGAGGCAGTTTGATGCCGCCAGCCGTCGATCCGATTCCACCGCCAATCAGCATCATAAGAATTAGTACACCAATTGCCAGCGGCGGCCAGGACGTATAGCTCATGGAAGAATAGCCCGTCGTGGAGAGCGCCGATAAAACATTGAATAAAGCGCGGCGGAAACCTTCACCAAGTCCCATGTTCAGACCGGTCATAAACAAAACTGCCGTAATTGGAACAAAAACCAGGAGCAGCAAGAACATGAATCTGACTTCGCTGACTCTGATGACCTGACGCCATTTTCTTTTTATCAGAAGCTGCAGAACGGCAAAGTTTGTTGTGCCTATTAACATCAGAACAATTGTAATTATTTCGATGGGAAAGCTGTTATATTCCCCGATGCTGTTTAGCTTTGTTGAAAAACCGCCGGTAGACAATGCACACATGGCGTGACAAATACTGTCAAACAAGCTCATCCCCGCAATCCGATAAGCTGCTGTGCCGACAATAAGAAAGCCGTTATACATAAGAAAAATCGTCTGCGCAGTCTCTTTAAGGTTGGGCATGAGCTTATCAGGATGTCCCTCGGCATTATACAGATTCATGGATTCCTTATCCCGCACAAGCATGGTCATCATCATTACAAAACCAAGACCGCCACAAAATTGCATAAAGCTCCTATGGAACAGGTAAATATGCGGACTCACCGCCACGTCCATAACGGAAAGACCGGTTGTCGTCCATCCGCTGACAGCCTCAAACAGCGCCTGAACGAAGGTAAGCTGTCCCCCAATCACAAATGGAACTGCTCCGACAAGAATACCCCATCCCCATGCAAATAACACTGTCATACTGCTATGTTGTATGGAAGACCGCCGTTTTAATTTTCCATCCTCATGTTTTCCAACCATACAAGCAACACAGCCTACTGCAATGGAGCTGAGCGCAGGAAGAGCAAACGAAAGTGTATAAATTTTATCCTCTGGGTAAAATGGTAAGACAATAAGCGGCACAGCCACAAGCAATCCAGTCAGTAACATAAGTTTTCTATAATTACTGCAATTTGAAAATTTGCGAATCAATGCTGCTCAGTGTCCTGTTAATTCTTTGATGGCCGCCATTTCCTGCTTGTCGGAGGATATTAGGACAAGCATATCACCTGCCAATATTCGCGTATCACCTCTGGGTACCATTGGTGTGTCGCCCCGAAGAATGCATCCGATAATGACTTGTTTGGGAAGGTTGATTTCCCATAACTTTTTCCCAACGACCGGCGCAGTGCCGGAAATAGGAACCTCAGCAACGCTGACACGCCCCTCCCTGATGGGAACTAAGGTTGCAATTTTATCCATAAAAGCTTGTTGTTCAATGATACCGCTTATGGCCGTAATAGCGCAGACAACGCTGTCTATACCCATCCTATAGAAAAAGTCCGTTTTCTTCGGGTCTAACACAAGAGCAACGGTTTTCTTTACATGGAACCTCTTTTTACAAAGCTCACAAATAACCAGATTATCCTCGTCTTTGGATGTAAGTGCAATCGCAATATCCGCATCACCTGCGTTGGCATCCTCCAAAACAAATGGTTTTGTACCATCCCCGTTGATAACAGTAAGTCCGTCGATCTCGGCCAGTTCCAAACAATCTTCATATGTATCGTTAACTACAGTCACGCGGTATCCTTTTCTTATGAGAGATGTTGCAAGGGATTTTGCTTTACTTCTTCCTCCAACCAAAAGTACCTTGGTTTTCATTGTTTTTCCTCCTGAAATTCGCATTTTGACATACCAGTTTCAGATAAAATTTTATCTATCTCTTTAGCAGACAGAATGGCCGGACAGATCGTGTCGATGTCAAACTCATGATAGACATACTCTCTTTCGGGATCGTATAGCCTGGTAATTACACGTTGTATCTGAAACATTTCGCGGGCAATCTGTGCCACCATGATGTTGACGTTATCATTATTCGTTACGGCAATAACAACGCTTGCTTTGCTAATCTGTGCTTCTTGCAGCACATCAAGCTCCGTGGCGTCGCCGTTTACGGTAAGTCCTTCAAAAGAAGGCGACAGCTTGCGGAAAGCGTCCTTGTTTTTATCAATGATCAGGACATTTCTACCCTCATCGGAAAGTGTACTCGCGAGGTTGGCCCCCAATCTGCCACAGCCGATAATGATTATGTAATCCTCATTCGCTTTTTTCTCTGTCAACAGTCCCATACTCAATCCCTTCTGACGACACGACCGATTCCATGTGTGTCATATTCGATTTTATAATTGTTGAAGTTACTGTTTTTTTCTTCCACTAGGCAATCACTTTCATCGTAAGCACACTTGCCATGAGAGAAAAATGTTCCGTAACACTCAAGATTTTGCCGTGCAGGTATATAAGTAGGGTCAAGCGCCCAGGCAGCGCGAAAATGTTTCATAGCTGTAAGATGGTCGCCCTTCTTTTCAAGTAGTACTCCAATCAGATTATGCGGCTCCGACGCATGAGGGTATTTACTCATGGCGCTGTAAATCAGGCTTTCACACTTTTGATATTCCTGCGCAGTAATAAGCTCCCTAACTGTAACACAAAGCGCATTCAGATCATTCTTAGTTTCAGATATTTCTTGATCTTTCATCGTTCTAAGCCTCCTAATATTTTTGCATAATTATCATAGCAAGGATGCTGTGAACATGGTGTGAGAAGTTGCACATCTTTGTGAGAAAGCTGTGAGAATGAGAAAAGACCACCCAGAAAGTTCCGAAATGGTCTTTGGTAAAATAATTTTCTCGTCTTATTCGTCTGAAAGCCGATATCCAACGCCAATTTCCGTTAAAATGTATCGTGGTTTTGCAGGGTCTTTCTCAATTTTGCGGCGCAATCCTGCCATCAACGTACGAAGTGCCTGCGTATCAGTTCCATATCCCACGCCGTAAATCTCTTTGATAATATATCTTGTCGTCAACACCTTGCCAATATTCCGGAAGAACAATGCAAGCAGGTTATACTCCATCGGCGTTACATGTAGCTCAACATTGTCCAGATACACCAAACGCTTATCCAAATCAATCCGCAGTCCGCCTACGGCAAGGCTTGTCAGTTGTTTAGTTCCGCCCACTTTATATAAATGTCGGATCACCACTCGAATACGCGCCATAAGTTCCGTTGCCGAAAAGGGCTTTGTCAGATAATCGTCGGCGCCACTATCCAGCGCTAATGCTTTTTCCTTGTCCTGGTCGCGGGCAGAAACGACAATTATGGGTATCTCAGACCATTCGCGGACTTTTTTAATTACCTCCATGCCATCAAAATCCGGCAGACCGAGATCCAGCAGCATTATATCTATCTGCTCGGAAACAAGTATTGAGAGTGCTCCCTGGGCTGTTCCGACGGTAATATAGGAAAAACCCTCCTGCTTTAGCAAATAGCAAATAAAATTTCTGATCTGTGGATCATCCTCGACAATGAGGATACGTTCATTCCTGTTCTGCATTATTCTGAACCTCCATTGGCAACGTAAAGACAAACTCAGCGCCCTGTTCGTCGGCACGATTATGTCCCTCAATCGTGCCGCCATGCGCTTTAATAATTACTTCGCATATTGTCAGTCCCAAGCCCACACCACGCTGTGAGTCGGCTTGCCTTGAATGAGTGATATAAAACATCTGAAAGATATGCGGCAAATCCGATGCTGCGATTCCGCATCCCTGGTCAGTGACTGAAAATACTGCTATATTTTTTATTTTATCCTCAATCACGGAAACGCTTATCTCACGATCCGATGGCGTATGTTTAACCGCATTATCCAATAAATTGACAAGCACCTGCTCTATGAGTTTGGCATCCATCGGTACTAACAAAACTTCCTCGGGAATGTTGATCGTGATTTCATATTCCGGAGACCGCTTCATAATATGATTGACCGCACTGCCAATGACTTCTTCCACGGCTTCCAATTGCTTCGTGATCGTCAGCCTGCCATCCTGTAAGCGTGTAAGACTTAAAATATTCTCAACCAGAGAATGAAGCCAGTCGGCATCCTTATAAATTTCCTTGGCCAAAAAGTAGCGTGGGTCATTTAAATCGATCATATCCATAAGCATTTCGGATGTACCCATAATGCCGGAAAGAGGAGTACGAAGATCATGAGAAATCGCTCGTAAAAGATTGCTACGATATCGCTCCTGTATGACTTCCTCCCTGGATTTCTGCTGCTTCTGCGTACTGCGAAAACGGTCCATGGCAAGTGCTGTGCTCTCGATCATGGAGTGTAAAAGACGCATCTGCGATTCGCTCATAGTGGTAGCTGTTTCCTTGGGTATTCGCAATACACCAAGTATGGCTTCTCTGCCATATATCGGCCAATCACAGAACTCATCGCCTACATCAAAAGCAGTCCGCAGTCCCTCAATACGGTGCTTCATTTCGGCGGTATCGTCCACCTTGCGCCATACTTGCTTCCCCGCGCATTGCTGCTGAATAAAACTCTGTTCCGGTTGCCCACTTTCGTCAAAGCAAAGACAGGCGGCACGGCAATTCATAATACCACTTATTGTGTCTGTGATAATACTGGCAATATCTGATAGGTTGGCAGCATCTGTCAGTTGGTTTGTGAGCTGAAAGAGGGCACTTGTTTCTGCTTCTTTTTCCTGCGCTTCTAAAGCGTTTTGTTTTGCTTTTGAGGTCAGAGTGCTGGTGATAAATGCTGTAACCGTCATAATCGCAAAGGTAATGAAATAGGTCGGATCGTTGACAGAGAACGTGAAGTACGGTTTGGTGAAGAAATAATTGAAAGTGAAAGTCGCAATGACCGATGCTACAATTCCGTAAGCATACCCACGTGTAAAACGGGCGGTCATCAGAACGAAAAGAAGGTAAACGATAACAATGTTCGTTTCGGGAAAAGCAATATATCGAAATATCCAACCGATACCCGTTGCAACAGCAATCATACATGTTGTTATTAACATGTAGCGAACGATATATATATGCTCTTTATTTCTGAAGATTACCATTTTTCCTACCTCCTCCAGTATGGCAATCAATTGGTTTGTCCGCATCGATCGGAACAAGCCAAAGGCTTCTTTTTTTATTGCATCGCAAATTCGTCCGGGGTCATCAACCACTTTCCCAGCTTTTGATATTCAAGCTCCCCAGAAAGCCAAGAACCTGCTAGGTCAGCTTTAATCCTTCTTTTTATTGCCCCATCAAGTTTATGGCAACTATGGCTTCTGGTTCTTTCTGAAGGGAAGACGATTTCCTCCAACGAAAATAGTGACTAACTATCCCTTGATAAAAAAAGCTTCCCGGAGGTAATTCCTTTATTTCTACTAGAAAGACAAATATCTCCCAGATTTATTCCCGGAACCCCACCCGATATTATGCTATACTCAGTTTCCTCACAGAGCCTTCGAGCTTCACTTTCATAGTAGCAGAGTTCTTCTTCGGTAAGCAAAGTATACTTTTCTATTTTCAGCTCTTCCTCTTGAAAAGGTTTCTGCCTGATAATAGCATCATGGTAAAAACCACCTAAGGCTTTTAGCTGAAGGAGGAAAGGTGGTATCTCCTTTAGGGTATTGGCAAATGTTACCTTCTGAGTTCGGGGTAGTATTAAACTTTTCCGACACTAAAAGAGGAGTACCATCGAAGAAGGTCCAGGATTTCCAGCTTTCATTTTTAAACCCAAAAAAAAGTTATAAAGAGGAAGAAGAGGAACAGTATCTATTCCCAAAACTTTTCGCAATTCATCATCTACTTCCCCTAACATCTGAAAAGGGTCAACCACTTTCACTGGCTCTTCTGGCTTAATCAAGCCTAAAGCCACTTTTAGTTTGTACAAGATGGAAACATGAATTCCAGTAATTGTAGTAGAGCTTAAATCCAAAAGGAGACTATCTAGTTCCCGCTGGGAAAGAGAGGTTATCACTCGTTCTCGAGATACTATATTTTTCCCTCCTTTATATCCTCTACTCTTTAAATTATAACTTACATTTACAAATAAATTATAAAAAACAGCCTAACAGCGTAAGATTCAAAGCACGAAAGATGGGAAAATACTTAAAATAATTATGTTGGAGAAAGACACTCCAGCACTATGGGGGATAAATCCCCATTATAACCTCTCTCTTAAGAAGAAAAGCTATGGCGTAAAATCAAAAAAACCAAAAAATAAATACAAAAACTAAAATAAACTACGCTGGAGGGAAAGCACTCTAGTATATCTACCGGCGTTAGAAATGAGTTAAACAGGAAGGAAGAAGTTAGTGTAAACTTATCGTAGGAGTTTTAAAGAAGAATATTTTTAGAGAAAGGAAGAAAAAAAGAGACCTCACCATCCAGTTTTAGTGGTATATATTTTGTGAAAAACACAAATTATATGGAGGTGAGGTTTCATTATAATATACCGTTCCTTAAAAAGATTCCAGGGGGTATTAGAAGTTATTTATCATCATCTGGGAGGAGAAATGGACTTCCTAACTTTCCAGGAGACATTAGGGAAAGAATTGAATCAGTTAGGAAAAGGTATCTTAATTGATGACTTAGAAGCTAAAGACCAGCACATATGGGAACATAAAGAAGAGAGAAAAGGTTGGGAAGTGGTAAGAAGAGATGACCCCAAAGAGATGTTAACTGTTTTTTCTGACTTCTGATATAATTTACTTTTTAAACTTTCCACAGTTTAGCCAATTTTGCGGGATACTATAAGCAAAAAAAATGTTACAATTTAAAGAGCCACTTGTTTACAAGCATAATGCAGGTTGTATAAAGAAAAAATATAAGTTATTATATCTTTGGAGATGAAAAAGATGGAAGAAAAAGAAGAATTTCGTACTCAACTTTTGGAGTTGAGTAAAAAAATAAAATCGACCTTGGAACGGGGAATCGATGATGCTCGAGAGCATAACCCCTTGAGTGAATCCAGAGATGAAGCAGATCTGGGAAGTGCTACTGTTGATTTGGCTCTTCAAATGTCCTCTCAGAAGACCCTCCTTGAAATACTAAATTTGGTGGAAAAAGCCCTGAAAAAAATAGAAACGGGCAATTATGGCTTCTGTGAATTATGCAAAAGAGAAATACCTATCCAAAGGTTAAGAATGATACCTTATGCTCCTTATTGCGTGGAGTGCCAGTCTAAAATAGAGAGTAAAAAATAGGGTAGGCACTCATATATCAAAATTAAGTGCCTACCCTATTAGAGGGAATCAGTAGTGAGTCAAGTGTGAACCATCTTTTCCAGATTCTTCAGTCTTTCTTCTATAACCAAAGGAAGACTTAAATTGAGGTCGTGGGGATACTCTATTCCTCGGTCAAAGACCTGATAATTGTATTCCACCAAATTAAAGTAATCAATGAGCCTTTGCACCGCCTTTTCAGCATCAAACGGTTTGCAAGAAAATATATCTACACTTACATACTTTCGAGCCGGAAAAGTGTGGATACTGATATGGCTCTCAGCAATGATTACTATACCCGATATACCGCTATCCTGAGGAGAACTGCTCTGGTACTGAAAAACATAAGGTGGTAACACTTTGGTCATACTCATCTCCTCAGGAAACTCGTCCAAAAAGCTATGAACTTTGTTCAAGTTTCCTATAGCCAAAGAATCCTGGCAAAAACCATCTAGGATGAGATGCATTCCCACTTCTAATATTTTCTCCATGGGTTGTCCCTCCCTCGCTCTAAATTTTGTACCGGTCATTGACTGAACAACGCTAAAGAATAAAATATCTACCCCCACCACTTTGAGTGAGGATAGATATTCTTAACAAAAGAAGTAGTCAGGAAAACGGTTTGTTTCCCTGACTACAACTCTATTAAATCCTTAGAGACCAAAAATTAAGCCCAATAACCTTTTTCATTAGGTGCTCCCCTTTCGGACGAATTTATCCGAAAACAAACTAATTGGGGGCACTCCCCCCTTAGGGAAGGGGCGCTTCCCTATCCGGGTGTTAGCGGAGGGACAAATAATTATTATGGCGCATAAAAAGCACCTTTTAGTAAGCCCTCGATTTCCACCCCCTGGCAATTTTATTACCTCACCTATTATATAATTAATTGAGAGTATGTCAATAACATAAAAGACCACTGGAAAAAAATTAAGAAATTTTTAACCTTTCCAATCCCTTAAGGTAATATTTTAGCTCCCCACCATTCCCAATCCCAGCAAATTTCCTTTATATCCTCAAGAATTATTCTCTCTTAATCTTCTTCCCAACCTCATTAGCCGATGCTAAATCCCCGGTTTTGCATTCCAGATTTGGCAAACGTTTTCTATCCCTAGTTGCGACCTTTGTTGTATAGTATAATCAACACTTTTTCAGGTATTTATCTCCTAGGTTGTGGGAACAAGTAGCACAAATAACATCGCACTCAGCACTAAAGTTACTTTGTTAGTTTTCCGCATTAGACACAAATTTTTTCCTATAGCCCGAACACCGAAACTCCAAGATGCAAAGGAGACGATAAGGACGAAGGTCATCATAATTTTTACAATAAGTGAATACAGTCACCGGCAAATGCCCGGGTTAGAGAACCATCAGCTCTTTTTACTATCAGTGCTCCATTAGTATCGATATCTATAGCTCTTCCTTTTATTTCTTCACCTGGCATCACTATCTTCACATTCTTGTTCAAAGTGGTAGAGAGTTGTCTCCACTCTTCCAGCAGATCTTCTTTAGTTAGTAAAGCTTGTTGCTTGGTTATTTCTTTTACCACCGAATGAAAAAATTCCTTCCGGGAAACTTCCTTCCCTAATTTTTCCTTTAGAGACGTGGCTTTTTCTTCCAGCTGAGAAATGGGAGTATTCACATTTATACCTATTCCCAGATTCACAAAATTTATAGCATCGGTTTCAGCATTCATCTCCGCCAATATGCCACATACTTTCTTTTCTCCAATCAGAATATCATTAGGCCATTTTAGTTCTGCAGCCAAACCAAAAAGCTTCCTAATAGTTTGGGCTATGGCGACTGCAACCATCAGGTTTATCCTTGGCGCATATATGGGGCTTATATTAGGCCTTAAAATAAAGGTAAAATAAATACCGCCCTCCGGAGAAAGCCATTGTCTATTTAACCTTCCTCTACCCTGACTTTGAGACTCGGCAATTACTATTGTTCCTTCTTTCGCTCCCTGATGAGATAGTTCCCTTGCTACATTCATTGTGGAGCTAACTTCCCGAAAGTGGTATATCTTTTGTTCTAAATCAGGAAACTCACAAGGAAGTAATAAATCTGGCGAAGATACTAACTTATACCCTTTAGGTGAAGATTCTAATATATAACCATCTTGTTTTAAATCACGAATGTGCTTCCAAACCGCAACTCTGGAGACGCCCAGTTCTTCAGCTATTGCTTCTCCTGAAACATAATCTTCACTTTCTCGAAGAATTTTTAGTATCTTTCCTTTCATTTGGTTAACCATCTTATAAGTTAGGTTAACTACTATTTTGTTTGTTGTCAAGATATACCGAAGCAGTATATAAAATACTAACTTTTCATCCTCACTATTCATTGACAAAAGAGGATATAGAATTATAAAATGATAAAGTGCTAAAGTTTTAGTCAGTGCGCCTGTAGCTCAATAGGATAGAGCGGCGGACTTCGGATCCGTAGGTTGGGGGTTCAACTCCCTCCAGGCGCGCCAAAAGTGTGGTAGAGGCCTTCCAGCTTCTTATCTCGTTATACTTTCCTCTCTCTAAAAAACCTGAGTCCGACGACTATAAAATCTACTCCCAGAGAGAGGCGATTTCTGTGGGACAAGCAGTAAAACTTCCTCAACCTGAGGGCTGGGAAAATTTTTTAGAGCTGTTCCTCTTTGAAAAGAAGGCAGAAGGTAAAGCTCCTCGCACTATCCACGATTATGAAGTCCACGTTATCAGATTTTTTAG
>JARRCQ010000003.1 GCA_029982105.1 Candidatus Atribacteria bacterium
AACAAAAGATTGAAGGTATTAAGTTTTTGCTTTTGGAAAAAATTGACCCTACTACCATGCAAGGTCAAAAAGATTATGTAGTGGCTATGGATAGTGTTGGTGCTGGTGAAGGTGAAGTGGTTTTTTTTGTTGCGGGAAGTAGCTCACGAATGACGGCTGTTACTGAAGGAAAACCCAGCGATGCAACTATTGTTGCTATTGTCGATTCTATCGAGATAGGTGGTAATTTGGTTTACCAGAAAGACCGGGTTGGCGAGGTCGATTTATAGGAAGCTACGCAACAGTGGAGAGAGGAAAAAATGATTTTTGGTAAAGTTATGGGAACTGTAGTAAGTACTCAAAAAGACGATGGAGTGCAAGGAAAGAGGTATCTTATAGTTCAGTCCTGTCAGCCAAATGGCAATCTCTTGAATGAATTTCATGTTGCTATCGATCTGGTCGGTTCTGGATATGGTGAGATGGTTCTTTTGTCGCAGGGGAGTTCGGCTCGCCAAACTCAGGATACTTATCAAAAAGCGGTTGA
Source organism: Candidatus Atribacteria bacterium (assembly GCA_029982105.1). Classification (GTDB taxonomy): domain Bacteria; phylum Atribacterota; class Atribacteria; order Atribacterales; family Caldatribacteriaceae; genus Sordicultor. The sequence continues at coordinate 524 of JARRCQ010000003.1, forward strand.
CTGTATCATTGTCGGAATAGTTGATCTGGTTGAAGAGAAGGATCATTTGGTTTATCAAAAATGACCATTAGGGTTGGAGGGTGTCTCTTTGGAAATAATTGAAAATATTAGAGAAGCAGGTGTAGTTGGTGCTGGAGGGGCAGGTTTTCCAACCCACGCTAAAATTAGAAAAGCGTTAGAAATAGCGATTGCTAACGGAGCCGAGTGTGAACCACTTTTGTTCAATGATAAATATATTCTTGCTGAGTATGGAGAAGAGGTAGTTTGGGGGTTAGAATTAATTTTAGAAGCAAGTGGAGCGCGAAGAGGGATAATTGCTATAAAAAAGAAGAATACCGATGTGGTATCCAGTATGGAGAAAATTATAGAAGGTCGTAAAAACCTTTTTCTCGCTTTACTGGATGATTTTTACCCAGCTGGAGATGAGCTAATATTAGTGAGCTCGGTAACAGGAAAAGTCGTTCCTCAGGGTGGGTTACCTTTGTCGGTAGGTTGTGTGGTAAATAACGTTGAAACTCTTAGGAATGTTTATCGAGCTTCCTTGGGGGAGCCGGTTATTCGGCGTACCTTAACTTGTACCGGAGAGGTAAAAAATCCTTCTGTGGTAATTGCCCATATTGGGACATCCATTCAGGATGTAATTGATGCTTGCGGTGGTAGTACGGTTGATGATCCAGCGATAATTGTAGGTGGCCCTATGATGGGCAATATCGAGCGAGACCTAAATGCTCCTGTAACTAAGACAACGACTGGTATAATCGTTCTTCCCTCAGACCATTTTCTGATTCAGAAAAAGAGCATGTCTATGCCCTGGATAATTAAGCAGAGTAAAGCTGCTTGCTGTCAATGTACTTATTGCACGGAGTTATGCCCTCGTTACCTTTTAGGACATGAGCTCTATCCTCATAAAATTATGAGGAGTATTAACTTTGGTTTGAGTGTGCCTCCTGAGGTGATTGAAAGCGTTTTTCTATGCAGCGAGTGTGGATTGTGTGAGGTATATGCCTGTCCTATGGAGCTTTCTCCTCGAATGGTGAATCATACCATTAAAAATAATTTGCTCGAATCCAACTATCGTCCTCAATTTGATAATAAGAAAGCAATAACTCGAGGGGATAATTTGCTGAATCGAAAAATACCGACCTCAAGAATCAAGAATAGATTACAGGTTGGAAAATATGATCGAAAAGTATCGAGTATTGTCGAAACCAATCCTTCGAAAGTGGAAATTTTATTGAAACAGCATATTGGATTGCCAGCAGTGCCAGTTGTAGAAGTAGGGGATAAAGTCAAGGAGAAGGATTTGTTGGCTGATATCCCGGAAGGAAACCTGGGGGCAAGAGTGCACGCGAGTATTAAAGGTCGGGTTAGCTTTGTGGATCAAGAGAGAATTATTATAAAGAGAGAGAGCTAAAAATATTATGGAGATTATTACCCTGGCGGCATTAGAATTAAATAGCATTGCTGTTGGCTTACAAGCATTGGATGGAATGGTAAAAGCTGGACCTGTCCAGATTGTTGATGCTAAAACTGTATGTCCGGGAAAATTTGTGATTCTCATTACCGGGGAAGTGGCAGCGGTGGATGCAGCCCTCTCTAAAGGCAAGGAGATCGGTGAAGGATGCGTTGTGGATGAATTATTCATACCGAATTTACATCCTCAAATCATACCTGCTATTATTGGAACCGTCGAATGTGAAATATGGGATGCAATTGCCATGGTGGAATCTTTTTCGGTTACAGCTAGTATCAGTGCCGCTGATATTGCTGCTAAAACTGCTGATATTTTAATTAACGAGATTCGTTTGGCTGCAGGTATGGGTGGAAAGTCATACCTAAAGATGGTGGGCAATATTTATGAAGTTGAAGCTGCAACCCATGCTGCAGTTGAGGTAATTAAGAACAAAGGGTTATTGTGTAAGGAAATTATTATACCTAATCCTCATCCAGATATTAAAAATTACTTTGTTCTATAGAGAGTTTGCAATGCAGGGAGGGTTGAAACTTAAGATGTGGGGGAAACGTTTTGTTAGACTTGAAGATTGTGGATGGTTATTAATATGGAAATTATGGGAATAAGCGAGAGAGAAGTAAGATTAATTGTTGAAAAAATAGTAAATCAGCTGGGAACTAAAAGTGATATTGGTTTGCCTGAAGCGGATAAAATTGATGGAGGAGAATCATCTGGGTTATTTACTAATATCGAATCGGCTATTGATGCTGCTGAAAAAGCTTATTTCGAGCTCCACAAACTCAGTCTTGAGCATCGCAAAGAAATGATCCGTCAAATCCGCAAGACGGTAATGTCTAATCTGGAATTTCTTTCCAGAATGGCAGTTGAAGAAACGACCTGTGGTCGGGTAGAAGATAAAATTGAAAAACATAGGTTGGCTGCTCTCAAAACACCTGGTGTAGAGGATTTGGAGCCAACTGCCTATACTGATGACCATGGTATGACCCTGGTTGAAAGAGCGCCTTATGGGGTAATTGGGGCAATCATTCCCTCTACCAATCCTACCACTACAGTGGTTAATAATACTATTAGTATGATTGCTGGCGGAAATACGGTGGTCTTCCATCCCCATCCCCAGGCTAAGAAAAGTTCCTGTATGGCAGTGTCACTCCTTAATCAAGCGATTGTGAAAGCTGGAGGACCGAATAATGTTATTTGTGCTATGAAAGAGCCTACCATAGAAACTGCTCAGTTGATGATGAAACACCCTAAGGTTAAGCTTTTAGTGGTAACTGGTGGCCCGGGAGTAGTAAAAGTGGCTATGAATAGTGGGAAAAAAGTTATCGCTGCGGGTCCGGGTAATCCTCCTTGTGTAGTGGATGAAACTGCGGATATCGTTAAAGCAGGAAAAGACATCGTTAAGGGAGCAAGTTTTGACAACAATATTATCTGTATCTGTGAGAAAGAGGTTCTGGCTGTATCAAGTATTGCTGATAAACTGAAAGAGGAAATGAAAAAGAACGGAGCTTATGAACTCGATAGCAATCAAGTAAATAAACTAACTGAGCTGATAATTGAGGTGCCAGGAGGTCCGGGTAAAGAAGGTGCGCCTAATAAAAAGTTTGTAGGTAAAAATGCCAGCCTAATTGCTAAGGAAATCGGTTTGAATATCTCTGATAATGTTAGATTGCTGTTATGTGAAGTTGGACCAGACCATCCGCTGGTGTGGACGGAGCAACTTATGCCGGTTATGCCCTTAGTTAGGTTTTCTAATGTAGAAGAGGCAATCGATTTTGCTGTGCAATGTGAACATGGCTTTCGCCATACTGCTATTATGCATTCTAAGGATGTTGGTCATCTTACCCAGATGGCCAAACTTATGAATTGTTCCATCTTTGTTAAAAATGGACCCAGCTATTGTGGATTGGGATATGGAGGAGCTGGTTTTGCATCCTTTACTATTGCCAGCCCGACCGGCGAGGGTTTAACTAGAGCGAGAACATTTACTCGGGAGCGACGTTGTATTTTAGTTGATTATTTCAGGATTGTTTAAATGTAAGGAGCAAGTTAAAGGATGAAATTGGGAAAAGTTATTGGGACAGTAGTTTGTAATCAAAAGGTAGATTCATTTACTGGAGTTAAGTTGTTATTAATTCAGCCTTTGGATGAGAACCTGAAGGAGGATGGAAATCCAGTTGTAGCTTGTGATACGGTTCAGGCTGGATTAAATGATATCGTTTTTTACGAAGGAGGTAGAGAAGCAGCTTTAGGGCTGGCTAATTGGTTTAATCCTTCTGATTTGACGGTTATGGGGATTGTCGATGATTTGTATGTGGAGAAAATAGATGATTTTAGCTAAGGTAATTGGCCATGTAATTTCAACCATAAAGTTGAGCGCCTTTAAAGGTTTTAAACTATTACTTGTTCAACCAGTTGATGCTGATGGAAAGCCAAAAGGTAAGGTTTTGTTAGTACTTGATACTGTTCAGGCTGGTATTGGTGATATAGTTTTGGTCATGGATGAAGGTAACTCAGCCCGTGCTATTGTTGGAGATTCTTTTGCGCCTATTCGTTCATTAATTGTGGGAATTGTTGATGAGGTTAGATTAACGGGGGAAAAGAAAGATGAAGCATGAAGATTCTCAAGGCTCAATACGGATTATTGATAATGTGGTGAGCGGATTATATTCATCAACCACTTTAAACCAGACGACAAATCCTCAAACCAATGATAAAGTTCTAAGAGTTGCTATAGGGTCTGACCATGGAGGATATGAAGCCAAGGAAAAGTTGAAGGTTTTCTTGCAAGAATTAGGATACCGAGTAACCGATGTTGGTACCTATGATACTAATAGTGTTGATTATCCTGATTTTGCTTTGAAAGTAGCTTTGAAAGTTAAGTCTGGTGATTGTGAAAGGGGAATTATGGTTGATGGAGCAGGTATAGGTTCTTCCATGGTGTGTAATAAAGTCAGGGGAATACGGGCAGCACTTTGTTATGATCTCAAAACTGCGGTAAATAGCAGGGAACATAACAATGCTAATGTTCTTACTCTTGGTGGTCCATTACATCCGATTGAAGAATTATATGAAATAGTTAAAGTTTGGTTAGAGACAAAGTTTGCTGGTGGAAGGCATTGGAAACGGATCAACAAAATGATGGATATTGAAAAAAGATATTTATAAAATTAAAAATTGTTAGGAGCCTATTATGGATCAAGAAAAACTTATTGATAAAATTACTCAAGAAGTAATGAATAGACTGAGTGGGATGGGATATAGTGAAAGTGGGTCTACCACTGTGAGTCAGAGAGCTAGAAATGTGGTTACTCAGCAGGAGTATGAAGGTTGTGAATGTGTTACCCCGGCGGGTTTAGCATCGTATATCGACCACACCTTGTTGAAGCCTGATGCTACCCAAACTCAGATTGACCAGCTCTGTCAGGAAGCTATCCAATATTCTTTTTGTTCAGTTTGTGTGCAACCTTTTTGGGTGAGCTATTGTGCAAGAAAATTGAGAGGGACTAAAGTTAAAGTATGTACAGTTGTGGGATTTCCACATGGGGCTAACGTTCCGTCTACGAAAGCATTTGAAACTCGGCAAGCTATTGAAGATGGTGCTCAGGAAATCGATATGGTCATCAATGTCGGTGCGCTTAAATCAGGTAATCTTAGAGTAGTGGAAGAGGACTTGCGAGCTGTTAAGAGAGCTTGTCGCTCTACAACAATTACTAAAGCGATTATCGAAGCTTTTCTTTTAACCGATGATGAAAAAATTACGATCTGTCAGTTGGTGAAAAAGGTTGGATACGACTTTGTAAAGACTTCGACCGGTTTTGCCGGTGGGGGAGCTACTGTACATGATGTGGCTTTGATGAGAAGAGTAGTTGGCCCTAAGATGGGAATAAAAGCTGCAGGAGGCATTCGTAGTTTTGAAGATGCAAAGGCTATGGTGTTAGCTGGCGCTACGAGACTTGGAACTAGTGCTAGTATAAAAATTGTAAGTGGACAAAGTTAAAAATGGGATAGGGTTATGGATGAAAGCGGGCTTATAAGTAGCCAAACTTTATCGGAAATTATAAGCGAGGTGGTTGGTAAATATGTTGTTGAGAGTGAGTTTGTTCTCGAGGGGGAATATTCTATACCAGTTGAAATTTCTCGTCGGCATATTCATCTGACCCGAGCCGCTTTGGATATTTTATACGGGAAAAATTACCAGTTGACTAAAGTTCGAGATATATCGCAACCTGGAGAGTTCGCCAGTGAGGAAAAAGTAATTATAATTAGCCCTAAGATGAAAATTATTGAAGGAGTACGTATTGTGGGACCCTTGAGAGAATATACCCAAGTAGAGTTAGCAATGACTGATGCCTTTCTTTTGGGTTTAGATTCTATTCCTACTCGTTTATCAGGAGACATAGCTGGTTCCCAACCAATTACTCTAGTTGGGCCAAAAGGCTCTCTAACTCTTACTGAAGGAGCTATACGTGCTGCCCGACATGTTCATATGACCCCTCAGGATGCAGAAAAGTATAAAGTTAAGAATGGTGATCGAGTAAAGGTGGAAACTGAAGGAAAAAACGGGGTAATATTCAAAGATGTTATTGTTAGAGTTTCTGATAAATCTAAGTTAGCTTTTCATATTGACACTGATGAGGCTAACGCAGCTAATATTAAGGGGCCAGTCTTCTCTAGAATTTTGTATTAATGGTCTTTGCAAGAATAAGTGATATCCTAATAAATACACACGCGCAGTAAACGACGGATTTCTTAAATGCGGTGATTATAGTATAATCTGATAACTAAGTGTGTTTTTTTATGGGAGATTAGATGAAAAAAGAAGAGAGAATTAATTACATTGTTAATATTCTTTCCCTCCAGGGGATTGTTCGTATCCGCGAACTTTCCCAAAAATTGGGGGTTTCGGAAATGACCATTCGCCGGGACTTGGATTCTTTAGCCCAAGCAAATATTGCTGACCTGATACCAGGAGGAGCGGTGCTTAAGCGGAACTCGTCTTCAGATTTGGGAGAGGAGCATTACCTCTTTTCTGCTGCCGGGTCTCAAATGATTCAGGAAAAAATAAGAGTTTGCCGGAAAGCTGCTTCCTTGGTAGAAGCCAATGATACCATTGCCATAGATGTTGGCAGTACTACTGAACAATTACCTCAGTTTATTCCCTCTTCCCTTCCTCTTACTATCATCTGTTTTACCCTTAATATTCTGTTCAAAGTATATGGGAACGAAAACTGGGAAATTACGCTTACGGGAGGCCGTTTTCATAGAAATACCCTGATGTTTGAAAGTCCAGAAGGAGTTGAACTTATCAAGAAAATGAGGATTAATAAGGCTTTTATTTCAGCAGCAGGTGTTGATGAAAAATTAGGGGTAACCTGTGCTAATCATTACGAGGTAGAAACCAAAAAAGCTGCGATGCAATCCTCAGATACCAAGATTTTGCTCTCGGATTCTTCCAAATTTGGCAAGGTCAAGATTGCTTATTTTGCCGACCTTTCAGATTTTGACTTAATAATTACTGATTCTAACCTGGATCCTTACTATCAAGATATAATACGGGACTTGGGATTACAACTAATTCTCGTGTAAATCCAGGCTGCTCTCTGAGAAAGTAATTTATTTAGGTTTATCTCCAAAAGTTTCTCCATTTATGAACTCTGCCTTGCAGGAGATATCCTTGTGTGCCTAACCGGGCATTGCAATGCAGCCATATCCCATCTCAGATAATTTGTCCCGTTGCTTTTTTTGAAACCTTACTGTATTATGGAAAAATGTAAAAAGGAATTAGTGAGGAGCGATATTATGGGAAAAACTATGGCAGAGAAAATATTCGAAAATAAAACTGGTTTTCCAGTTAAAGCAGGAGACCTGGTTATAGCTCGGGTAGATAGAGCTATGGGGCAAGATGGGACTACTCCATTGGCTATCCGATCTTTTGAGGAGATGAAGGGAGAGCGAGTTTTTGACCCAGAGAAAATAATTCTGATTTTAGACCACAATGCTCCCAGTCCTTTAGAATCCGTTTCTCGGCTTCATGATTTGATGCGTGACTTTTCTCGAAAGTTCGGGGTGCAGCTTATGGAAGTAGGAGAAGGAGTGTGCCATGAACTAATGGTATCCCGGGGGTTTGTGGTGCCGGGAGATTTAGTAGTGGGAGCTGATTCCCATACTTGCACTTATGGAGCGATTGGTGCTTTTTCTACCGGGGTGGGGAGTACAGAGTTAGCGGTAGTGATGCTCTCAGGAGAATTGTGGTTTAAAGTACCAGAAACTATTCGCTTAAACTTGAAAGGCAAATTACCGGCAGGGGTATTCTCTAAAGACATTATCCTTTATCTTGCCGGTAAATTAGGAGCTGATGGAGCTACTTACCAGGCTCTGGAGTTTCACGGACCGGTGATAGAAAATTTAGAAGTGGAAGAACGCTTTACCATTTCCAATATGGCAGTGGAAGTAGGAGCGAAAGCTGGTCTTATGATTCCCGATGAAAAAGCGATAAAGTGGGTGAGAGAGAGGACTAATCGAGAGTTTCAGCCTGTTTTCCCGGATTCTGATGCTCAATATTCTCAGGTTATAGATGTAGATTGTTCTTCTCTTTCTCCTCAAGTAGCTCTACCTCACCAGGTAGACAATGTAGTGCCCATAGAGGAGATAGGAGAAGTTCCCATTCAGGAAGCCTTTTTGGGAACCTGTACCAACGGGAGATTAGTGGATATAGAAGTGGCTGCGCGTATCTTAGAGGGAAGAAAAGTTCATCCGGAGGTGCGATTAATTGTTGCTCCTGCCTCTCGAGAGATTTTTTTAGAAGCGATAAAGAGAGGATGGGTAGAGACCATCGTCCTTGCTGGCGGAGTTTTTGTTCCCCCCGGGTGTGGCCCTTGTGTGGGAACTCATCAAGGGGTGCCAGGGGATGGCTGGAATGTTATTTCCACTGCTAACCGTAATTTTAAAGGGAGAATGGGCAATGCTCAATCTTTCATTTATTTAGCTTCTCCAGCTACAGTCGCTGCTTCGGCTCTCGAGGGTAAGATTACCGATCCTAGAAAATATCTGAGGTGAAAGGAAATGATTTTGCGAGGTAAAGCTCATAAGTTTGGGGATAATATTAACACTGATTATATTATCTCTGGAAAATACAAATTTAAGACTTTAGATATGAATGAACTGGCTAAGCACGTGATGGAAGACATTGACCCTCATTTTTATGAGAAGATAAAGCCAGGCGATTTTATAGTGGCGGGAAGAAATTTTGGTTGTGGTTCATCCCGGGAACAGGCTCCTCGAGCGCTCTCTGCAGCAGGAATCCGAGGGGTTCTCGCTCAGTCTTTTGCCCGTATTTTCTTTCGCAATGCTATCAATTGTGGTTTGGCGGCTTTAGAATGCGATACCTCTCTGATAGAAGATGGAGATGAATTAGAAATTGACCTTCTTACCGGAAAAGTGGTAGACCACTCTCAGGGAATAGAGATTAAAACCCAACCTTTACCTCCGGTTATGGTGGATATTCTGCAAGAAGGGGGTCTAATAGAGTATTTCAAAAAATATGGTTCTTTTCAGGGGGTCAGAAGATAAACTATGTGGGAGCTGGTAAAAGAGGTAGACCCGGAAGTTTATCACTGGATAGTAAAGGAACTGGAGCGAGAGAGAAATAAATTAGAATTAATAGCTTCGGAAAATTTTACCAGTTTAGCGGTAATGCAAGCGCAAGGCTCTATTTTAACTAATAAATATGCTGAAGGATATCCCCGTCGGCGCTACTATGGGGGTTGTGAATTTGTAGATGAAGTGGAAAGCCTTGCCATAGAGAGAGCCAAAGAGCTTTTTGGAGCAGAGCATGTTAATGTCCAGCCTCATTCCGGCTCTCAGGCTAATATGGCGGTTTATTTCGCCGTTCTTAAGCCCGAAGATACAGTGATGGGAATGGATTTATCTCATGGAGGACACCTCACTCATGGAAGCCGGGTAAATTTCTCCGGGATATTATACAATTTTGTACCTTATGGAGTAGACCCTTCCACCGAAACCATAGACTATGTGGCTCTGGAAAAGCGAGCAAAAGAAGTTAAACCTCGTTTAATAGTGGCAGGAGCCAGTGCTTACCCTCGTTTCATTGATTTTGAGAGGATGCGCCATATTTGTGATGAGGTAGGTGCTTATTTTATGGTGGATATGGCTCATATTGCCGGATTAGTGGCAGCGGGAGTTCACCCTAGCCCTATCCCTTTTGCTCATTTTGTTACCACTACCACTCATAAGACTCTTCGAGGTCCCCGGGGAGGAATGATTTTTTGCCAAAAGGAATTTGCTTCCGCTATTGATCGGGCTATATTTCCCGGGACTCAAGGAGGGCCTCTTCTTCATGTCATTGCTGCCAAAGCGGTAGCCCTCCGGGAAGCTTCGACTCCTGAGTTTGTGGATTACCAAAAACAAGTGGTTAAAAATGCTAAGGTTTTTGGGGAAAGCTTAAGCGCTCGGGGATACCGGCTGGTTTCTGGTGGAACTGATAACCATCTCCTTTTGGTGGATTTGCGGGAGGCGGGAATAACCGGAAAAGAAGCCGAAAAAATTTTAGATGAAGTGGGAATAACAGTTAATAAAAACGCCATTCCTTTTGATGAGGAGAAACCCACGGTAACCAGTGGCATCAGAATTGGCACTCCTGCTTGTACCACTCGAGGTATGAAAGAGAAAGAAATGGAAATCATTGCTGAGTGTATGGATAAGGCCCTCCGGGGAAAGAACGACCCTCAGATTCTCAGCCAGGTTAAAAATCAAGTGCGAGAGCTGTGTCAGAAATTTCCTCTGTATCCGGAAATAACCAATGGGGAATAAAATATAGAAATGTGGTTTATAGTATCCTGTAAGATTAGTTAAAATATTAAAGCTTTGAAAAAGTAGATTACATCAACAATCAAAAAACTCAAGGTTGTTACGGGTGTTTTTCTCCAGCGTACTGGTGGATATTTTTCCACCAGTAATCTTTACTTTTTAAGTTTCTATGTTTTTGGAGGTTATAGGTTCTTTTTCCCCTATAGTTGGGGTTATAAGGGGGCTCTGCCCCACTGAAGGATGTTTTTCCCTTCAGTAATCTTTGTTTTTTTCTGCTTTTGGGGGGTTAATAAGGGGGCGTGCCCCCTTATAGTTTATTATTATGTGTTTAGGTAGGGCTCACGACGATGGTCATTAATAATTGACTTGGCATAACTATGATAGGGAGGTAGAAAATGATGAGAGAAAAAGTAGAAAAAGCTTTAGAAAAAGTAAGAGGCTATCTCCAATTTGAAGGTGGAGATGTAGAGCTCGTTGATATAGAAGATGGAGTGGTAAAAGTTAGGCTAAAAGGTATGTGTAGTGCTTGCCCTATGGCTATGTTTACTCTTAAAGATGGCATTGAGCAGGCAATAAAAGAGGAAGTACCAGAGGTAAAATCGGTAGAACAAGTGCTGTAAGCTATAAAGAAAAAAATTCCTCTATAGCTGAACTGGAGAAGGAAAAAAATCCCGAACTATTGTAACAAGGGAGAGGTAACTCTCAATTGCAGTATAAATCTTTATCTGTTTTTGGTTATCTCTCCCAGGGTTTTTATGGGAAGTAATGTGCTCGTGATAATGCGATATTTCTACCCTCGATGAGATTGAGCGAATAGACAGCGGAGAATTGGGGTTGAAAGGTGATATGGCAATTTGGTTTAACCTTTGCCTGACTCCGTTTTGCAAGTTCATATTTCCTCTTTTTCCTCTGTAAGATAACTCGACCACCATGTTTGTTAAAATATTTTTTTCCCCACACTTTATTATAGAGCCCCCGTTCTTGACACCTTAAGGCGGGGTTTGTATAATAAGCTCAATTTTTTATTAAAGGAGGATAGTTAGAAGTTAATGGTTGAAGTTGGTAGCATTATGGAAGGTAAAGTGGTGGGTATTACCAAATTTGGAGCATTTATAGAATTAGAAGATGGAAAAAGAGGCTTGGTACATATATCAGAGATTTCTGATAAGTTTGTGAAAGACGTTAACGAACATTTAAAGCTAAATGACCAAGTAAAAGTAAAAGTAATCGGTATTTCTCCTGATGGAAAAATTGACCTTTCCATCAAAAAAGTTAACGAAGATAGGGACTACGAAATAAAATTAGAAAAAAGCAAAGCCGGTTTCGAGCAAAAAATGACTCGCTTTCTAAAACAAAGTCAAGAAAAGCTCACTGATTTAAAACGCTATAACGATTCTAAACGCAAGCGCTGAAGAATGGAATTTACCCTTTCTTCCTCCTTTATTATTTCTCCTCTTTCGTTTACTATTCTTAAAAATCCATCTATAACTCGGGTTTTAACTTTCCCGGGGGCATGGGGATTGCCCAATAGGTGGGGTGCGTCTAATATTCCCTCTTCTACCGCCTGGGCTAAAACTAGAGGAGAAGCCCAGGGGTCTTCTTCTTTTTCTCCCATTCTTTTTATTGCTTCTAAAATTAATTTAGCTTCTTTTTTTATTCTTTCTTTGTTTTCAATAATAACTGGGTCAATTTCTACTTTAGGAAGTCCAAAAAGAGCATCTTTTATTACCCCTTCCACAATTTGAGCGCTTTCTATTACTTCTTCAGGGTGAGCCAAGTGGTCTGCTTCACAAAAACCCACTACGTGTATAATTTGAGGTTTTAAAAATAAGCCCAAGAAAGTGGAGGCTCCTAACTGTCCCTTGGCTATATTTAAATCTACAGAAAAATGAGCCAGTCCCCCTCGAGTCTGGGTGAAAACAGTGAAATTTTCCCCTTCTAACTCTTTGATTAACTCAGCCTTGGCTAACATTTTAGATAAATCGGCTTGAGGGGATATACCCGGTGGGGTATTGAGCATATATTGAGCAATGTAGTGATGAACTCCAGCTTTTTTAGCATTATAGGCAGCCAAGTAAAACGTGGCTGCAGCTACACTGTCGGGAGCGTCTCGCAGGCTCCACTGGTGAGATTCGTTTACCTCGAGAGGAACTCCTAATGAGGCATAGGCTCTCATAGCTTCCTGATTTTCTCGAATGGCTATAGGGAGACTTCTTTGAGAACGGCCATCTAATTTGCTATACCACATTAAAGGTACTGCTCCCCACGCAATATTAATAGTTTCTTTCAAAAGATGAGCCCATTCCACCAAATTGTTGGTTCCGCTGTAGCAGCGTAAAAGAGGAAAGTTTCCTCGACGAGAGGCCTGGTATATCTTTTTTAGGTCTTCAGGTTGGCGCAAGGGAACGCCCCCTGCTCCTTTTTTCTCTTCATTCATGAGATGAGGTTGGAAAAATAATTCCTGAGCATTCTGATCTGGACCTAAAGAAATAATATCTATAACTCGAGCTTCGCTGATTTGCGCTACCCCCTCTACAGTTTCAGTTACAGAAGGTAGCCCGAAATGGTGTCTCAGAAGGGGAAAGGGGCTTTTAGCTTTTATTCTCTCAGGAAGGGTAGAAGGATATTTCTCCTCTGAAGAACTTTCTTTTTTCCCGGTTATGCTTTCTACTATGTCTTCGAAACGCTCTTTGCCAGTGAATATGTAGTCAAAAATTCCTGTTTTTTGAGCTATTTCCTCCAGAGCTGGGGTACAACTTAAAATGAGGACCAACTTATCTAATAATTGATTTTTTTGTAGAGCTTCTTTAAGTTCTTGAAACAAGTTTTTAGCTGCTTCTTCGCTCAATCGGTAACCTACTATTACTCGGTCGGGGTTCTCTTCTTTTATCGCTTCTATCAGCTTTTCTACCGGGATGGCTGGGCCTAAAAAATGGGTTTGGTAACCATATTGCTCTGCTAAGGAAAGAAAACGATATATACCGGCTACATGAACACAATTACCCAGTGATGCTCCTAAAATCTTTTTCATTTTGTCTCCTCCATCACTACCAATTCTCGGATTTCTTTGACGCTTAAACCTTTGAGTCCCAATTTTTCCACTGTTCTTCCCTCTTGCCAGTAATTTCTCCCGTGAAGGATGCATGCTAAGTGAATCATAGCATCAATTGTGGGAGTAGGAGTTTCTAACATATGACCAATAGAAGATATAGGAACAAGGCTGGCCGGAACATCTTCTGTAATATAGCGGTGGAAGACAGTGGGAGGAGCTTTAATTCCGTAATATCCAGGGTTATTTTGAATAGCTTCAAATAGATTGCGACCATGAGCGTCATAGGCAGAATAAAGCCATTCTCGAGCGGTAATTGCTCTTATTCCTAAAGACTCTCCTACTTTAACCCTTTCTTTATCTACTTCCTCTAAAATTAGAGCTACTGAAGGAGTTACTCCTTCTATATAATAATCAAATTCTCCATGGGTATTTTCGATACGACCGGCGTTAAGTATGGTTATAGTAGGGTGAAAAACTGCACCAATGTTATTGAAGCTGGTTTTTAAAACGTTATCCTCAGGGACAAATTGGGGAAGCGCTTTCCTTAAAGTTTGCACCACTTCCACTGTTTGATGAGCAGGGATAGCAGCTACCGGAACACTATTTTTAATTCTAAAAATTTTCACCTGAGCTGGGCCAGAAATCCTGCTGGCAAAAATAAAAGTTTGGGCTTCAGCTACTATGACTTTGGCGCGGCACTCTCTTTCTTTTAAAACCTGTTTTACTTCTAATGCTCCTCCAGTACGTCCTGGGTTAAGAACTATAATCTGCCCATCTTCTAAATAATTGCTCATCCTCTCAGCTATATAACGATGACCGGTGGCAGGAAGTACTACCATAATTACCTTTGCTCCTCGGACAGCTTCTTCTATATCAGAAGTGACTAAGGCTAAGGGAGCAAAACCCTGTATTTCTCCTTCTACTTGCATTCCTCCCATAAGCTTTATAGAATTTATGCGCTCCGGAGTACGATTAAAAAGGTTAACTTGGAAACCTTTTAGACTTAAATAGGCAGCCAAGGCTTGTCCTCCATGTCCGGCTCCTAATACGGCAAAAGTGAATTCCTCGTTCATAGTTGATTGTTTATCCTCCATTCGGTGATTTGCACTAGCTTCTGCACCATAGTTTTATAATCTATGCCACTCGCGTTACACATTTCTGGAAAAGCACTGTGCCGATAATAAAGAGAAGGAAGAGAGTTAAGTTCAAAGAAAAAGGGAATCCCTTCTTTCTCGGAAAACATCAGCTTAAAAGTGGCATAATCTCGCATATGTAATTCCTGGAAAATCCGGAGAGCCATTTTTTCTATCTGAGTTTTCTGCTCTTCCTCGAGAGGAGCAGGGCACAATACATCTTCTACATATCCTTTATCATTTTTAGTTTGAAAATCCCAGAGGGGTACCTGGTGAGAAACGTTAACTTCCATAATGGGTAGAGGAAAGACGTTTTTCCCGTTGCCCCATACTCCCACCATCATTTCTCTTCCCGTTAAAAATTTTTCCACTATTACTTCATCTTTGGTTTCCAAGAAAACTCTTTGTGCTTCTCTTTCTAACTCTTCTCGGTTTTGGACCACCGATTGACTGGTAATTATCTCTTGATGAGAACGAAAACGGGGCTTGACAATGAGAGGAAAATCCAGATTTTCTGGTATTTCTTCTTTGGGAGACCATATAAAATAAGAAGGAGTAGGTATACCTATTCCCCTTAAACACAGTTTACTTAAGGAGCGGTCTAAACAAAGTGAATGAACCATAGAGTTAGACCCTAAATAAGGTATATTATTAGCATCTAAAAGAAGAGGAAGAAAGGCTTGATTGTAAATACCCGAAACACAGATGGTAAGGTTGAACACTAAGTCTATCTTTTCAGAAAGAAATTCACTTATCTGGGGTAGAGGTAAATCTACATTAATTTTATTTACCTCCCATCCCGCCTCTTGCAATGCTTCCTCTATCATAGCCAAAGTTTTACCTTTAAGCTCAGTTCGAGTTTTATAGAAGTTTTCTTCTTGATTTTCAAAGATTTCTTGACTGTAGGTAATCCAAGCGCTTTTGATAGGCATCACTTCCTTTTACCTTTTTACCAAAAATAGAATAACACAAATTAGCTTATTAATGCAAATCTTACTGAGGATAGCCCTTTTTTCTTTTGTGTCAGTTTATTTAGCTATCGAAATTTTGTGTATCATTCTTCATTGGAAAAGGGAGCATTTGATAAAAGAAATATTTGGCCCTTGCAATAGCCGCCGGATGACCATTAATTTGGCTCGTGGTGGGGTTGAGTATGGAGCTACTCAACCTCGGAATTTTGCTAGTCCTTTACTGGTGGTGTAGAATTTTACTAATCTTTGTAATTTCATCCCTATACTTGCTTTTTCCGGGGGAGTGAGAAGTGTTAGCATTTCTCTATCAATATTTGGTGGGGGGAGAAAGATATTTGTTTTCAAACTGCTTTCCAGTTGGGTAGGAAATGTTTAGAAAAAATGCCGAAGGGATATAATTGCTGATTGCTATTCGGTATCTAAAAGGAAAGATAGCTTTAAGTAATATTACAGAGCAGCCGCTCTTCCGAATCTGGAGGGAATCACTGGTGTTAAAAGAGCTGAGAGATAGAACTCTCTACTGGGGGCATTGTGGGAAATGTGATTACCGGTCAGTATATGGAGATTGCCGAGTTCTATATTATGCTTATTTTAAGGATTATTCAGTTCCTGATCAGGGTTGTAAGTTTAATTAGTAGTTTTGGGAAGAGAGGTCAAAAAAAGAAGCTTATCTGGCAAATTTTTGATTTAATTAAAGAGGTGAAAAATGGATAATAGTTTTTATGTTACTACTCCTATTTACTATGTAAACGATGTTCCTCATATCGGTCATGCGTATACTACTTGTGCTGCTGATGTTCTGGCTCGCTATTATCGCTTGCGAGGAGATAGAGTCCTTTTTTCTACTGGTACTGATGAACACGGACAAAAGATAGAGAAAGCTGCTAAAGACCAGGGAATTTCTCCTCAAGAACTGGTGGATAAAGTGGTGGTTCGTTTCCAGGATTTGTGGGAGAAAATGAACATCTCTTACGATGAGTTTATTCGTACCACTGATCCTCGTCACATAAAAGTAGTGCAAGATTTTTTCCGATTACTGGATGAACGAGGCTACATTTATCTTGGGGATTATGAAGGGTGGTATTGTGTTCCTTGTGAAACCTTCTGGCCGGAAAACCAATTGGATGAGCGTCTGGTGTGCCCGGATTGTGGAAGACCTTTAGAGAGGTTGAAAGAAGAAAGTTATTTTTTTGCTCTTTCTCGTTTTCAAGAACCACTTTTGCAATATTTGGAAAGTCATCCCGATTTTATAATGCCTGAAAGTCGATATCATGAAATTGAGAGTTTTATAAGAGGAGGACTCAAAGACCAGAGTATTTCTCGTCTGGGACTGGAATGGGGGATACCAGTTCCTTCCAACCCTCGTCATACTCTTTATGTGTGGTTTGATGCTTTGGTTAATTATTTAACTGTAGCTGGTTGGGGGAGTTCGGAAGAAAAATTCTCTACTTTTTGGCCTTCTGCTTATCATTTGGTGGGTAAAGATATTCTTCGCTTTCACGCTGTTCTCTGGCCTGGAATGCTTATGGCTGCATCTTTGCCTCTGCCTCGGAGAATATTTGCCCATGGTTGGTGGACGGTAGAAGGAGAAAAAATGTCCAAATCTCGGGGTAATGTAGTAGACCCTTATTTAATGATTGACTGCTATGGAGTAGACCGTTTCCGGTATTTTCTGATGAGGGAAGTGAGCTTTGGCTTGGATGGAGATTTTTCAGAAAAAGCACTAGTAGAACGTTCTAATTCTGATTTATCCGACAACTTTGGCAACTTCGTTCATAGAACTTTAGGGATGGTATGGAGATATAAAAAGGGAGTAGTAAGGAGACCTTCTCTTTATCCCGATGAAGGGTGGGAAGAATTGTTGAAAGAAACAAAAGCAAATTACTTCTATTATATGGAGCAATTTGCTTTTGCGCAGGCCTTGGAACAGGTTTGGAAACTGGTGCATTTTGCTAACCGCTATATTGACCGGGAAGCTCCTTGGCGTCTATATCAGGAAGGGAAAGAAAAGGAAGTGGAAGCTCTTCTTTATCAATTATTGGATGATGCTCGATTACTGAGTTATTTGGTTTATCCTTTTATGCCCGATACCGCTTTGAAATTAAGAGAACTTCTGGGTTTGCCCCGGAATTGGGAGAAAGAAAGAAATTTATCCTGGCAAGAAGGACCGGAGGTTTATTCAGTGGAAGAAGCTCAACCTTTGTTTCCCAGAATTATAAATTAAAGGAGTGAGAAAGATGGCATTGCCGGAAATTAACTTGGAGGATTTTCAAAATATCGATTTGCGGGTGGGTGAGATAGTACAAGCAGAGAAAATAGAGGGAACCAAAGCTCTTTTAGCTTTACGAGTTAACCTAGGAGAAGAAGAGAGGAATTTAGTGGCTGGATTAGCTAATTATTATCAGCCTGAGGAATTAGTGGGAAAGAAAATCATCGTTCTTACCAATCTAAAACCGGCTACCATTCGGGGAATTAAATCGGAAGGGATGTTGTTAGCTGCCGATGATGGAAAAGGGACGGTCAGCATTTTAACTGTAGATAGAGATATAGCGCCGGGAAGCAAAATAAGATGAGTTTTTGGATTGATGTTCATGCTCACCTAGAGGGAGAAGAGTTCCT
>JARRCQ010000004.1 GCA_029982105.1 Candidatus Atribacteria bacterium
ATTTCCTTTTCGCTTAATATAATTCGACTTTCTTCCATAGATTTTCTCTCCTTTCTAAAGGTTTTTAAGAAGACAGCAATGCTCGGTCTTCAGCAAATTTTTTATGCCTCAACTCGCTAAATCTCTCCAATAGCTCCTCAATGGTCATTTTATGTCTTTCGTCTCCCGCGAGGTCAAGAACTATTTCCCCTTCATCCATCATCAGAGTGCGGTCTCCAAACTTTAAAGCATCTTGCAAATTGTGAGTAACCATCAGAGCCGTGAGATTGTTCTCATAAATCAATTTATTAGTAAGCTCCATAATTTTTTCTCCTGTTTTAGGGTCTAAATTAGCGGTATGCTCATCAAGAAGAAGGATTTTGGGACGACCAAAGATAGCCATAACCAAAGCTAATGCCTGCCTTTGTCCTCCCGAGAGCAATCCCACTCGTTCTCTCAATCTTTTCTCCAAACCTAATCCTATGTCCGAAAGCTTTTCCTGAAAAAATTTCCTCATCTCCTCATTTATAGCCGGACGGAAACTTTTTCTCTTACCCTTTAAGTAGGCCAGAGCCAAATTTTCTTCAATGGTCAAAGAGGGGGCAGTCCCTTGAAAAGTGTTCTGGAATACTCTTCCTATATAAGGAGCTCGGCGATAAGCCTGCAGATGAGTTACTTCTTTTCCGTTTATCATTATCTTTCCACTATCGGGTAAATAACTACCACTTATCAGGTTAAGAAGAGTAGTTTTACCTGCACCATTACTACCCACTACAGTCACAAACTGTCCTTCTAAAATTCTTAAGTTGAGGTTGCGAACCGCCCATTGTTCATCCTGGGTGTAACGATAAAAATATTTATTAACATTTTCCAACCGAAGCATTGCTTTGTCTTCTATTTTATTCATCTATCTAACTTTAACCCTCCGAGAAAGCTTTTCCTGCAAAACAGGGTAAGAAAGAATAATAATCACTATAAGGCCGGTAAACAATTTTAAATCATAAGGTTTAAAGCCAATATTATAACCCCAGTTAAGAGCCACTGCTGTAGCTAAACGATAAACCACCGAGCCTGCTATTACTTGAAGAGTCATAACAAAAATAGTTTTCCCCCGCATCAGTACTTCCCCTACAATTACCGATGCCAGGCCCGAAACTACCATACCAATACCCATATTCACATCTACAAACCCTTGATGTTGAGCAAACATAGCTCCTGCAAAAGCCACTAAAGCGTTGGAAACGCTAACTCCGATTAACTTCATAGAATCAGGGTTGATGCCCTGTGCTTCTACCAAAGTTGGATTATTTCCTGTAGCTCTGATGGATAAGCCAATTTCGGTTCCTAAAAAAAAGTCCAGCAAAAGTTTGATGCCCAGAACTAAAAGCAGTAAAAACACCAGACGGAAATAAGCTTCTGGCGCTCCTGGAAAATGATCTCTCAAGATAATAAAAATAGTCCGATGTCCCAAATTTTCTGAGAGAGAAATATTTGGCCTTCCCATAATTCGAAGATTTATAGAATAAAGACAGGTCATAGTTAATATTCCAGAAAGGAGGGCAGGAATACGAGAAAAAGTATGCAAAAAACCAGTAAAAGCTCCCGCTAAAGCCCCGGCTAAAAACGCAGCTACCATCCCCCACCCTGCCCCGAAACCATGATACATCATAACGGCAAAAACTGCCGCTCCCAAAGGGTAACTACCGTCTACAGTTAAATCGGGAAAATCAAGGCAACGAAAAGTTATAAATACTCCTAAAGCTAATATTCCAAACAACAAACCTTCCTGTAAACTATAAAGAAAAAAATCGCTAATCGGCTATCTCTCCTTTAAGGGGAGAAGATTTACTTCTCCCCCCTCTTGATTATCACTCCGGCAATGATTCCAGAGAAACTTCTACTCCTTGAGCTTTCATATCTTCTACAAAAGCATTAAGTTTTGCCGCAAATTCCTCTTTATCTAAGCCTAACATTTTCACTGTTTGCGGATTGAACAAAAGAGTTAATTTTTTGGCAAACTCTACCGAGATTTCTCCCGGGTTTTCTCCTTTAAGAATCCGAGCTACCAGGTCAGCTGTCTGTCGGCCGTGAAGATAGTAATCAAACCCTAGAGCCAAAAGCGCTCCCTGGCTTACAGTAGTAGGATCAGCTAAAAAGAGAGGAATTTTATTATCGGCACAAATTTTAGTTACTGTATCCAAAGCACTTATCACGGTATTATCAGTAGCCACATATATAGCATCTATTTTTCCCACCAAAGACCTGGCAGCCATAGATACATCAGCAGTAGTAGCTACTGTAGCTTCCAGGATTT
Source organism: Candidatus Atribacteria bacterium (assembly GCA_029982105.1). Lineage (GTDB taxonomy): Bacteria > Atribacterota > Atribacteria > Atribacterales > Caldatribacteriaceae > Sordicultor. The sequence goes on from JARRCQ010000004.1 coordinate 2,294, forward strand.
CCATACCTAACTCCGCACAAGCTGCTTTAGCCATATCATTGGTGACCACTGAATTTACCTCTCCAGAGTTATAAAGATTGCCCACTTTTTTAGTATCTGGAAAAAGATATTTTATGAGATACATCTGTTTATCCACTGGTACCATATCTGAAACCCCGGTTACATTACCACCTGGATTTTCCAGACTACTTACCAAACCAGAGCTCACCGGGTCAGTGACCGCAGAAAAAACCACCGGAATTTCCTTAGTAGCATTGACCGCCGCTTGAGAAGCAGGGGTGGCAATAGAGACAATTAAATCTACTTTTTCCGAAACAAATTTTTGAGCAATGGTGTTAGCCGTAGCCATATCCCCCTGTGCCGATTGAACATCATATTCAATGTTTTCACCCGGGATATAGCCATAAACCTCCTTTAAAGCATCCATTAACCCATCCCTTACAGCATTTAAGGCAGGGTGGTCTATGATCTGTACTACCCCAATTTTAATTTTTTCTTCTCCCCATGCGCATACAGAAAGCACTCCCACCAAACAAATTACCAGACTCACCAGAATAATTTTCTTCACTTAGCATACCCCCTTCTAGGTTTATAAACAAAAGCCCCTCGCCACACAGGGACGAGGGGCAAAACTCGCGGTGCCACCCTTTTTGGGTATCTAACCCCACTCTTTTCTTTTATCGGGGAAAACGGTAAACCTTAATCAGGAATTTCCTTTTCGGCTTACTCCTCCAGGACCCATTCGTATTTGCCCCAATGCCGAGTTTCCACCTTCCTCAGCTCTCTGCAATTGGCAACAAAAACTACTTTTCCCTTCCTTGGATTATCATATTCGCTTATAATACGGATATAATTATACTCAGAAGCGAGGAGAAGTAAAGAGTGTCAAGAGCTTATTTTTCTTATTTAAGAACTTGGCTGGGTTTTTCTATTCTTTCCTGGCAAGAAGATAAGCTTCGGGCTTTTATTTTACCTCAGCAAAATAAGGAAAAAGCTCTAACCATCTTCCAGGAAAAAGCTAAATTTAGTTTTTGCCCTCATCCCCAAGAAAAGAGCCCCTTTCCCTCCTTAGAACAAGCTATTCAAAACTATTTTAATGGTTATCCCGCATCTTTTTCATTTCCTCTCTATCTGAACGAACTTCCCTCTTTCACTCAAGAAGTCTTACAGACCACCGCCCTTATCCCCTATGGAGAAACGCTCACCTACGGGCAAGTAGCCAAGAAGATAGGGAAACCCCGAGCTTCCCGAGCGGTAGGTAGAGCTTTAGGACAAAACCCTTTGCCTCTTCTCATTCCCTGTCACCGAGTAATTGCTTGCCACAACTGGGGAGGATACTCTACCTATGGATTACGATTTAAAATTCTCCTCCTTTCTATAGAATTAAGGTCGAACTCGGGTAGCGGCTCTATTCCTCTCGTATAAAGGTTCTTCTATAAAATTACTGATTCTTTTATAAATTAAAAGCGTAATAGCTCCATTGATGACTCCCTTTAAAATATTGAAAGGAACAATAGCAGGAAGCAGCATTCCTTTAACCACTTCTCTCCCTACTCCCATATAAAGAGGAGTTATCAATAAGTTGGCTCCGGCCATAATTGCAGTCATAAAAAGGGGAGCCACTATTAAACTGGTTATCGCCCCATTCCTAGTGCGATGTCTTTGATATAAAAATCCAGCCAGCACTACATAGCTACCAGTAGCTAAAAAGTGCATCAGCACACCCCAGGGGCCTCCCTCCCCAGTAATCAGAGCAAATAATAATGATACTACACCAGTCAGCAATAACCCCAACCCCGGACCAAATTTAAACCCCGCTATCAAAAGAGGCACGTCTCCGGGGTCATAAAGAAGAAAAGGTGCTTGAGGAATAATAGGAAAATGAATTAACAGACTTACTGCCAAAGATAGACCGGCTAATACTCCACCATAAACAATGTTTTTTTGTTCCACAAAAATGCCTCCCTCTTTCTTCTCCAGGGTAAAAAAAAGCCCTGGAAATTTGAACTTCCAGGGCTTTTTACTCTTTGTCTTCCTTCTTCTCTCCTCCGGACTTTACCGTCGGCTCCGGATTTTAACCGGATCTACCCCCTAAGGGGCTCGCGGGCTCAGAGCTTTCGCTCTTTACCGCCGGTCGGGAATCGGGTTCTACCCTCACCCTGCCCTGAAGAAGTTTCTTTTGCTGCAGTTATTTTAAAAGTAAGTAGCCAAACTGTCAAGGGCGCTGGAGGAAGATGCTATTTTTCCTTAGTGGTCTTTTGTATTTATTTTTGAGAGTTTTTTCTTTTACCCGATAACTTAGAAGAGGTAGTGCTTTTCTGTCGAGAAGGAATAAAAGAAGAGAAATGGTCTACATCTTCGGAGGTAACTATCCCCCAATCCTGCAAAATATGTAAAACTGCCTCTCTTTTAGCTTCCGGACCCAGGAGCTGACCTATCATAGCTAAAGAATCCACGTTAGCAACCAGATAGCCATGTTCTATTCCTTGTCTCTTTACTGCCAGCTCCAAAAGCTCATGCACTACCGGGGTCTGTGTTCCCAGTAACACCTTACTGGCTCGAAGATGTTCCCTTTTCGAAGCCATAAAGCTTTCTCACATCCTCAATAAGTAAATCAGGTATAACTTTAGTCTTTTCAAATAAGTCACTGTAGGCATCTACCCATCTTCGCCATATTTCCCTTATTTGATCATCGCCAACTGGAGCTCCTTTTTCCAAAAAACTGGTAGGCTTGGTGGCATTTAACCACTCAGTAATAGTTTTTAAAGTTTCCAAAGCGGCAAACCGCCGGTCAGCCATTTCCCGAGTATAATCTTTAATATCCATAGTAATTCCCCCTTTTCAATCCATAATTTCTTTAATTTTACTTCCCCTCTATATTTTTATCAAGCAGGTCATAGGTGGATGGCCGCCTCTTTGTAAAATCTTACCTAAGATGTACTTTGCCCCAAGGACCATCCTTTTTTCTATTTTTACGAAGATACAGGATATAGTCATTTTGACTTCCGATGTAATGTACTTTTAAAGCCTTAATATCTTAACGGGTTTTGCAGAATACTATAATAGGAAAATAAGGTCAGAGAGCAAGAAAGAACTTAAGCAACACCCTCTATCTTGGAATTCTCTCCCAGGATAAGCTACCCGGAAAGTGACAGGCCACCCAATGGTTTTCTTCTATTTCTTCCAAAGCTGGCTCTACTTCGGAACATACATCCTGAGCTACTGGACAGCGGGTATGGAAACGGCACCCCTGCGGAGGATTAATGGGGCTGGGGACATCTCCGCTCAAAATAATTCGCTTTACTTCATAATCAGGGTCGGGAACCGGTACAGCAGAAATCAAGGCTACACTATAAGGGTGAGAAGGAGAAGAAAAGAACGCATCTCCATCTGCTATTTCTACTATTTTTCCTAAATACATAACCATAACCCGATTACAAATCTGTCTCACTACCGCCAAATCGTGAGAAATGAAAATATAAGTTAATTGGTAATCTCTTTTTAAATCTTTTAATAAATTCAAAATTTGCGAGCGGACTGAAACATCCAGCGAAGAAACCGGCTCATCTGCCACCACTAAACGAGGGTTAAGAGCTAAGGCTCTCGCAATACCAATTCTCTGCCTCTGACCTCCAGAAAATTCATGAGGATAACGAGAAAAATACTCTGCCCCTAAACCTACTTTTTCTAATAAATCTAACGCTCTACGCCGGATTTCCGAAAGGGAGGCTATGTGATGCACTTTCATACCTTCTTCCACTATAGAACCTATATGCATACGGGGGTCTAAAGAAGTAAAAGGATCTTGAAAAATCATCTGAATGTTTCGCCGAATGCTTTTTAGCTCGGAAGGTCGCAAAGAAGAAATATCTTGCCCTTGAAAAAACACCTCTCCCGCAGTTGGTTCATAAAGCCGCATAATGGTCATTCCCAAAGTACTTTTTCCACAGCCTGATTCTCCTACTATGCCCAAAGTTTCCCCAGACAAAACCTCAAAACTCACCCCATCCACTGCTTTTACCCAGTCTACGATTTTCCGAAAAACCCCCGCTTTAATGGGAAAATACTTTTGTAAATTCCGTACCTGCAACAAAGGAGCACCGCTCATTGGCTAAAACCCCGGGTTTTTAATATTTCTATCTGAGAGTAATGATGACAGTATACATAATGCTGGTCTTCTATTTCACACCATTGAGGCTCAGTAAGACATACTTCATCTTCTAAAGGGCATCTATTACGAAATCTGCAGCCGGAGGGAAAATTAAGGGGGTCGGGAACCACCCCAGGAATGATGGCCAATTTTTCCTGTTTCACGTCTAAGCGAGGTATAGAGTGTAAAAGCCCCCAAGTATAAGGATGAGAAGGATTATGAAATATATCCCGGCGACTTCCCTCCTCTACCACCTTTCCAGCATACATAACTACTACCCTCTCTGCCATACCAGCTACTACTCCCAAATCATGAGTAATAAGAATTACCCCCATATTAAGCTGTTGCTGTAATTTTTCAATTAACTCCAGAATTTGAGCCTGAATAGTAACATCCAAAGAAGTAGTGGGCTCATCAGCAATCAAAACCTTAGGACGACAAGACAAAGCCATAGCAATCATAGCTCTCTGTTTCATTCCTCCTGAAAGCTCATGAGGATATTCATCCAATCTTTTTTGAGCTTCAGGAATACCCACTAACCTGAGTACTTCCTCAGCCGCTTTTCGAGCTTGAGGAGGAGAGAGCTTTTGGTGCAAAATTATCGCTTCCATTATCTGGTCTCCGATGGTATAAACCGGATTCAAAGCCGAAGAGGGCTCCTGAAAAATCATAGAGATATCTCTTCCTCTGATTTCTCGCATCTCCTTTTCTGAAAGAGAAAGCAAATCTTTGCCTCCTAAGATTATCCTCCCTCCCTGGATTTTTCCATCAGAATCAATCAATCGCAGAATAGCCAAAGAAGTAACACTTTTACCACACCCTGACTCTCCGACTAAAGCTATGGTTTCTCCCTCTCGAAGGTAAAAGCTCACCCCGTCTACTGCTTTTAGCTCTTCTTTTTCTTCAGTATAAAAATACACTTTTAAATCTTGAACTTGGAGGAGTAGATTGTTTTCTTCCATTATTTATAACCTCAAGCGAGGGTCAAAAGCATCTCGCAAAGTATCTCCTACCAAATTCCAAGCCAACACAAAAAGCACCATAGCTAAACCAGGAAACACCGTCATATACCAATATTTAAGTGCTTCTCCTTGTCCTCCCAACATCCAGTTGCGAGCATAATTCAGAAGTGCTCCCCAATCAGCATAACCCTGAGGAGCTCCCACTCCCAAAAAACTCAAAGCCGCAGCAGTGATAACCAAAGACCCCATACGCATAGAAGCTTGAATTAACACGGGAAAAATAGTATTGGGCAAAATATGGCGAAGAATTATAGAAAAATCTCTAACCCCCAAAGCCTTGGCTGCCAAAACAAATTGTTCTTCTTTAACTTGCAAGATATTTCCTCGAATGAGACGAGCAGGGCCCATCCAACTAAAAGCTGTCATAGCTATCATCACTTTATCTAAGCCAGTTCCCAAAATAGTGGTCAAAACCATAGCTGCTACTAAAAAAGGAATAGCCATAAATATATCGGTGATTCTCATCAAAACTTCATCCCATAGTCTTCCAAAATATCCAGCCACCGACCCTATTAAAAGCCCCAAAGCAGTGGAAATTAAAGTCACTATTATCCCCACCCGGAAAGCGGTGCGAGTTCCCCATACCACTCCATAAAATATATCTCGCTTTCCCGCCACTCCAAAAGGATGTTCAGGAGAAGGAGGAAGAGGGTTAGAACTCCAAGTGACAATAGGCATAATATAGGGGTCTCTACCTGAAGGAGGAGGGGCAATAAAGGGAGCAAATACAGCCACCACCACAAAGAAAATAAGTAAAGCAAAACCTAAAATAGCAGAAGCGTTAGACCACAATCTCCTAAATATGCGCCGAGTTTCTCTATTCACCAGTTACTCCAACCTCACCCGGGGGTCAATAAAAGCATAGGAGATATCTACTATTAAGTTCCCCAAAACCAGAATAAGCCCGAAGAACAAAGTCCCTCCCATAATAGAGGCATAATCCAGCTGCTGAGCAGCTAAAGACATAAAACTCCCAATGCCGGTACGATTAAAGATAGTCTCTACAATTACTGCTCCAGCTAAAAGCCCAATAATGGTTTGCCCGCTTACTGTAGCTACAGGGATAAGAGCATTCCGCCGAGCGTGTTTGTTAATCACCACCCGCTCATCTAATCCTTTAGCCCGAGCGGTACGAACATAATCTTTCTGCAATACTTCCAACATAGAAGAGCGAGTAATACGCAAAATGAAAGCAAATTGAACATAAGTTAAAGTTAAAACCGGACCTATAAGGTGGAGAAAAGCATCCCAGAAAATATCCAATCTCCCATTGAGCAGGGCATCTATAGTAGTCATACCAGTAAAACTCCGAAAAGCAGAAGATTTGACCACTTCTTCGGCCCATAAGCTCAGATTTCCCGGAGGGAACCAACCTAAAACACTATAAAAAATCATCAAAATAAATAATCCAAAAACAAAATCAGGGAAAGACCATCCTACTACTGAAAATATACGTAAACCATGGTCTAGGGGACGATTGTGATTTACTGCAGATATCACCCCTAAGTTTATCCCCAGAAACAGGATAGGAAAGATGGAAAACAAAGCCAGTTCCAGAGTATAAGGAAATCGCTCTACAAGAGCATCATAAACTGGTTCTTTCCCCACATAAGACCAGCCTAAATTACCCTGAAAGATATTTTTTAGCCATCTTCCATACTGAAGAGGGAGAGGATCATTTAGACCGTAAAATTCCACTAATTTATCAATATCTGCTCCTTTTAATCTCTCTGGGCTATTAATAAAAGTAGCTAATCTTTGATAAGGACTCAATAATCCAATCATAAGAAAAACAAGAATTGAAATACCTAACAAAGTTAAAGGAAGAAGCAAAAGCCGACGAATGATATAAAAAGTCATCTTCTCTTCACCTCAAAAGAAGGGGAGATCTCTCTCCCCTTCTTTTTTCCTTTCATTCTTCTTTGTATACTCCTTCCCAGTTAACCTCTCCTGACCTCATAGGATTGAACATCCACCCTTTTACCCAATCTCTCATAGGATAGATTTCTCTAGGTTGGTAGAAAGTAATACCCAAGGCATTTTCATAAGCAATAGTCTGAATCTCTTCATAGATTTTCTGCCGTGCCTCATTATCTGTCTCAGCTATAGCTTCTTCCACTAATGAATCCAGATTTTCTCGAGCAAAATCTAGGAAAGCCTGCCCTTGAGTGGTGCCATAAACTCCTTTACTATGGAAGTAGGTAAATACAAAGTTGTGAGGGTCAGGATAATCAGCTAACCAGCCAATGATAAAAGCTGGAAGCTGGCCCTGTCGGTAAGCATCCAAATAGGTAGGCCACTGAACTCCCTGCACTTCAATTTTAAATTTGGGGTTAAGAGATTCAATGTGTTCTTTCAGCATTTCACAAGCAGTTTGTCGAGCCTCATTTCCAGTATTATAAAGAAGAGTAAGCTTGAACCCTTTTTCCCATACTTCTCCATTCCAAGCCTGCTGAAACTCTTCTTTTGCTTTTTCTAAGTCGAAATCATACATAGGAAGGTTTTCGCTAAATCCTAAAAGTCCCTTAGGAATTACCGAAGGAACTCGGAATCCATAACCTTGGAGAACTTGTTCTATAAAAGTATCATAGTCAAAAGCATAAGAGAAAGCACGACGAATATGGACATCACTAAAGAAATCAGGAGGTATTCCCTCTCCATCTAATTGCCCACTACCCAAATATTTGCTACCCTTTTCCACTGTCCAGTTAAAATGTAAAGCAGTAATGGTAATCCGCGCTCCCTCTTCAATTTTCACTCCTGGTATTCCCTTTACCTGCTCTAAGTATTGAAGGGGGGTATATATCTGGTCAGCATCTCCGGCTTCTAACATCGCCCGGCGAGTACTCCACTCATCAATGCCCCAGATTATAGCTTTAGCGATTTTAGGCTGTTCTCCCCAGTAGTTATCATTTCTAGTAAGAGTTAATTTTTGTTGAGTTCTATCCCACTCTACCAGTTGGAAAGGCCCTGTTCCTATAGCTTGTTCATAAATAGGGCTCTCTTCTTTTTTTAGACCATGATATTTCCACCAGCCATCGGGCTCTCCATCCCACAGACCTAAAGAAACACAGGTCTCTTTATCCATAATGGCACTCCAACTAGCATTTTGAGAGAGGATACTCAAGAAAGGAGCAAAAGGCCGCACCAAATGAAATACTACATTTTGTCCTTCCACCTCAATAGCCGGGTCGATATATTGGTTGTAAAAATCGGCGAGTTTAGAAGCGTATTCTTCACTCTTTAATGTCCCGTCCTCGTTCACCATATCGCTCCAAGCTACCTGCAACTTATCCTCTACCATATCTTCTATGGTCTGATAGTCAAACAACGCCTCGATGATCATCCACATAGGTCCGGCATAAGGATCCGTGAGAATCCCTCGCTCTAAGGTATATTCCACATCTTCCGGAGTGAGGTCATTACCATTGTGGAACTTTACTCCTTCTCGAAGGGGAAAAACGTAAGTTTTACCATCATCTTTAATTAAACCATTCTCCAGTGAGGGAACCTCAAGAGACAACCTGGGAACAAACTCAGTCACGCTTTCTCCTTTATAGGCAATCAGGTTATCATAGACCATTCCTATTGCCTCACCACTTGCCGTATCATATGCATAATGAGGATCTAGTGTATCTGGCTCGCTAATACTCAAGTAGATATAAGTATCGGGATTTTTAACCTCGGCAAAAACCACTCCTCCCACTAAAACTAAAATCGCCAAAAGAAAAACTCCATATCTTTTCAAAATTGACGCCTCCCTTTTATTTTATTTGCTTTAACCGAGGATTAGGAATAATCCCCGGCAACCTCCCTCGCTTGGCTATTTTCTCTCCCCCTATCTCTTTTAAATCCATAGTCATATCAATGGGGGAACGACCGCTAATATAGCTTCCCACTCCAAAAATATCTACCTTATCTTTCAATGCCTGGATTCTTGCAGGGTTCAATCCTCCAGAGACCACAATTTTTACCTGAGAAAAACCAGCCTGGTCTAGGCGCATTCTTACTTCTTCTACTAAACCTGGAGTTACCCCCCCTCGCTCTTCAGGAGTATCTAATCTTACTCCTTCTAAGTTTGTCCCCAAAGCCCGAGCCACTCGCAAAGATTCTTCAGCCTCGTCTTTAAAAGTATCAACCAGAATTATTCGGGAATAATGAGAAGGAATAACTTCTTGAAAAACTTGTGCCGCTATCACTGTATCTCCCACGATGAGGATTGCAGCATGAGGAATGGTACCCCCTGGTTCTTTACCTGCCAGTTTTGCTCCTAATATACATGCTGCCCCATCTACCCCTCCCACAATAGCGGAGCGTTCCATAACTGGAGCTACTGCGGGATGAACATGGCGAGCACCAAAACAAAGAACTATTTTTTCTCCTGCTGCCACTTTACATTCTCGAGCAGCAGTAGCCCAACCAGAACTATGAGCTAAAATTCCCAAAATAGGAGTTTCAAACAATCCAAAAGCCGAATAAGGTCCTTTAATCCTCATTACTACTTCTTTAGGACTGAATTCTTCCCCCTCACTCAAACTCCAAATCTCCACCGGGGTAGAAGAAAGAAGATTAAGGACTTCTGGCACCCCACACATCACTCCTGACCCTCGAGGGAAAATTTCTGCAGTTACTATGGTATCTTTTAAATTTAAATGATGCAAAATTTCTTGAGCACTAACAAAATATATATCAGTAGTGTAGCCCTTTTTTATTTCTTCTGGAGTAGCAGAATAAAAATCCCTCTCTGGGCCTATTTGAAGGCCTTCTGCTTCTTTGAGGGTTAACATCTTATTATTATTCTCTATCATGTTAGCTGACACTAAGCCACTAAAAAGGAAAACAAAAGAGATAAAAGCAGAAACGCTGCTCCTAAAATTACAGTTAATTTGCTTAAAACGGGCAAATTCCGAAACTTACTACTTCGGTCTGCTCTCGTCATACCCCCAAATATTCCACCTCCCAGCCCCGCTTTGCGGGGCTGTAATATTACCGCTAAAATCAGAGCCACACAAACTACAATCTGAACGACCATCCATCCTTCCATATGCTGTACCTCTTCTCCTTCAATAAGCTCGTAAAGTTTCTTCTGCTATTTTTATCATCTTCAGGGGGTCTAAGCTGGCTCCCCCCACCAAAGTTCCATCGATTTCGTCTTCTCTAAGAAAATCAAGCACATTCTCCGGGCTTACACTGCCCCCGTAAAGAATACGAATATCACCTGAAATCTCAACATTAAAACGAGACGAAAGTTTTTCTCGGATAAAAGAAATAACTCCTCGAGCATCCTCAGAAGTAGCTGCTTTCCCTGTACCAATAGCCCAAACTGGCTCATAAGCTATCACAATAGATGACGCTTTAGCATCAGGAATATCCGAGAGCCCCAGAAGAAGTTGTTCTTCCACAATTTTTTCTGTTTCTCCTTTTTCTCGCTCTTCCAGGGTTTCTCCTACACAAAGAATAGGATTAATTCCCCATTCTAACGCTTTTTTAACTTTTTTACCTACTTCTTCCGAAGTTTCTCGAAAAATATGCCTGCGCTCTGAATGCCCCAAAATGACATATTGGCAACCCCATTCTTTAATCATAGGAGCACTTACTTCACCAGTAAAAGCGCCTTTCTCTTCCCAATGCATATTTTGTGCTCCTAACTTTATCGGAGAGTTCCGAAAATAAGAAGCCAAAGTTGCAAGAGCAGTGAAAGGAGGGCAAATGATGATTTCTATCTCCTTTTTAAAATCTTTCACCTGGGGAAGGAAAGCCTCAGCATACGCTGAGGCCTCCTGAGAAGTTTTATTCATTTTCCAATTTCCCGCAGCTATAGGAATACGAGGCATTTCTATGACTCCTACCTCATCACATACTTAACCAAATCTACTACCCGGCAAGAATAACCCCACTCATTATCATACCAGGCCAATACCTTAACTAAATTACCATAAACTTTAGTAGATAAAGCATCCACGATAGAAGAATTAGTGTTGTGAAGAAAATCTACTGACACCAAAGGTTCATCACAATAAGCTAAAATCCCTTTTAACCCGCCTTCAGCAGCTTGTTTAAGAGCAGCATTTACTGCTTCAGCAGAAGTTTCTCTCTCCACTACTGCTACAAAATCTACTATAGAGACATCAGGGGTAGGTACTCGAATGGCCATTCCATCTAACTTGCCTTTGAGCTTAGGGATAACCTCTCCAATAGCCGCAGCTGCTCCAGTAGTAGTAGGAATCATAGATAAGGCGGCTGCACGAGCTCTTCTTAGGTCTTTGTGAGGAAAGTCTAAAATAACTTGGTCATTGGTATAAGCGTGAATGGTGGTCATAAAACCTTTTTGAATGGTAAAGTTATCATCCAAAACTTTAACCACTGGGGCTAAACAATTAGTAGTACAAGAAGCGTTAGAAATAATATTATGAGCATTTTTATCATAAGCCTGATGGTTGACTCCCATTACTATGGTGACATCTGGGTTTTTAGCTGGAGCAGTGATTACCACTTTTTTAGCACCAGCTTGAAAGTGCAAAGAAGCCCCATCTCGACCAGTAAATTTACCGGTAGACTCAATTACCAGCTCTACTCCCAAATCTTTCCAGGGTAATTGAGCTGGGTCTTTTTGAGCTAAAACTTTGATTTCCTTTCCGTCCACTACCAGAGCATCATCTTTGGCTTCCACCTGGTTGCAAATAGTCCCATGTACTGAATCATATTTTAATAAGTGAGCTAAAGTTTTAGCGCTGGTCAAATCATTAACTGCTACTACGTCCACATCTCCCTCTTCTAAGATTCTTCTAAAAACTAAACGTCCAATTCTACCAAACCCGTTAATTCCAACTTTCATAATCGCTGCTCCTTTCTTAAACTCTGTTTATTTAGAGTTAAATTTGGGGAAGAAAGAAATAACACTTCCTTTCTCCCCTCCACCAAAGGTATAAAAGCGGTTATAATCGCTTTTATACAATAGCTTTTTCCGTCTCTATATCAAATATATGAATCTTAGAGGTATCTACCATTATTTTCAGAGTTTCTCCTACATCAGTGCGAGTACGCATATCTAATTGTGCAACAAGAGTATGAGGTCCAGTAACTAAATATAATGTTTGTTCAGAACCCAAAGGCTCCACTATATCTACTGTAGTATCAATGACATTCCCATCCACCTCTGCCATCTCCTGAGAGAAACCGGCATCATAAATATCTTGGGGACGAATACCGAGAGTAACTTCCTTTCCTGCATAAGGCTCCACGAAAGATTTAATCTCGGCCGGTATTTTGATTTTGAAGGATTCCCCATCCAGATAAAGCGTATCTCCTTCTTTCTTTACCACTACATCTAAGAAGTTCATAGAAGGAGTACCAATAAAACCAGCCACAAATTTATTTTGAGGTTTATTGTAGAGGTCTAAAGGAGTTCCTATTTGCTGCACTATACCATCTTTCATAACTACAATTCTATCACCCATAGTCATAGCTTCTATCTGGTCATGGGTAACATAAATCATAGTAGTCTTTAAACGGTCGTGGAGTTTAGACAACTCTGCTCTCATTTGCACTCTCAATTTAGCATCCAGGTTAGAAAGAGGCTCATCAAACAAGAAAACTTTGGGATGACGAACAATAGCTCTTCCTACCGCTACTCTTTGTCTCTGACCTCCAGAGAGTTGTTTGGGCTTACGATTAAGTAATTCATGAATACCCAGGATATCTGCTGCTTCTTTTACCCGCTTATCAATTTCATCCTTAGAGAATTTTCGCAGCTTCAGTCCAAAAGCCATATTGTTGTATACATCCATATGAGGGTAAAGAGCATAGTTCTGGAAAACCATAGCGATATCCCTATCCTTGGGTGGAACATCATTTACCAGAGTATCACCAATATAAATTTCTCCCTCATCCACTTCTTCCAATCCGGCAATCATACGCAAAGTAGTAGTTTTACCACAGCCAGAAGGACCTACTAACACCAAAAACTCCTCATTCTTAATATCGAGGTCTACTTTGTTTACTGCTAATACTTCCCCAAAACGCTTAACTACACTCTTTAAAATAACACTAGCCATTTATTTTCCTCCTCTTTATTTCTTAATATATAAATTAAGTATCAAGGAAATACTGGTTATTATTTTAGAATATTTATTTTTGTCTTGCAACCCCTTGCCGGCTCTCTGCCAATATATGTGGAAACGTTTTCTTCCGGTTATGAATCCCAGTAGCATCTTTCTCCAGTATATCTCCACATTTCTCAACTTCTAAAATATCCCTCTCTGACATCTTAACCTTAGCATTACAGCCTTCTATGAGTTAGAAATGCAACTGAGGAAGGTTTTTCTTCCTCACTGTTTTTTTGTTGTTTTTACGTTTTTTTCTTTGGGGGTTATAGGGGGGGTATTTTCCCCTTATAGTGCTTTTTCTTACGCCGCAGGCTGTCTGCTCCTCACAAAGACAGGAGGGGGTGAGATCGCCCTTGACAGTTAGTTTTACAATGGGTTTTGCGGTTAACTATAATACGTTTTGCGGGATATTATAATTGAACTCCATCTAAGTAGCCAGCATAAGCAAGATCGTGTTATGATATGGATACTTTAACCAATAACTTTTTCATAAATCAGCTAAAAAGGAGACGGCAATTAATGGTTGATAAAAAATTTTCTTTGTTCACCTTAATTATTGTTTTTATGTTAATACTTTTTGCTCCACCTATTTTAGCCTCCGACATATCTGATGCAATTGTCAAAGTATATGCTGTGTCTGATTCTCCCGATTACTTAAATCCCTGGAATATGATGGGACCCTACTCAGTAACTGGCTCAGGAGCTATCATTGAAGGAAATCGCATTCTCACTAACGCCCACGTAGTGAGCAATCTGACTTTTCTCCAGGTTCGCCGATATGGTAATACACAACGATATCCGGCTCGATTGCTAGCCATATCTCATCAATGTGATCTCGCTTTACTCACCGTTGATGACCCCAATTTCTTTAGAGATATCGATCCTCTCCCCATCGGAGAACTACCAGCCACTAACCAGGAAGTACTCGTCTACGGATTTCCCATGGGAGGTGATACATTGAGTATCACCAAAGGAGTTGTATCCCGAATTGAACACCAACCATACGTGCATAGTTCCATTGTCCTTTTAGCCGGTCAAATCGATGCCGCTATTAACCCAGGTAACAGTGGTGGTCCGGTTATTGTTGATGGGAAAATTGTCGGCGTAGTTATGCAAGGAATCCCCAGTTCCCAAAACATCGGATATATGGTCCCAGCACCAATTATTCAACATTTTTTTGAAGATATTTCCGATGGGAAATTAGATGGTTTTCCTGACCTAGGAGTGTATACACAGCGCATGGAAAATCCTGATATCCGTGAAAAATATGCTATGCCGGAAAATACAACCGGGGTATTAGTCAATCAGGTTGTTCCTGGTTCATCAGCTGAAGGATTTATCTATCCCGGAGATGTCATTCTCGCTATAGATGATTCACCGATCGCTAACGATGGAACTGTAGAATTCCGTGCCAAAGAAAGAACTAATTTAGTTTATATGGTGCAAAATCACCAAATTGGCGATGATCTAAATATTAAAATTATGCGAGATGGTAAGGTTCAAAATCTGTCGGTTAATTTAAATAGTTCTTACGAGAAAAATTGGTTAATCCCTTACGAACAATATGAAACCTTACCGACCTATTTTATTTATGGCGGTTTGGTTTTTTCACCCTTGAGTGTAAATTTATTCAATATCTGGGGGTCAAGGTGGTTTGACAATGCTCCCAAAGAGCTAGTTGCATTACTTGTCAACAACGTTCCTAAGGTTGAAGGAGAACAAGTCGTTATTTTATTAAGAGTTCTGCCAGCCTCAGTAAACGACGGTTATCAAAATTTTGCGCCTTGGATTGTTAAAAAAGTAAATGGCAAAGAAATCATCAATATGAAAGACCTAGTCCAAGCCATAGAAAATGATGAAATCAGCCCATTTGTTATTTTGGAAAATAATACTAACCAACAGATTGTCTTAAATCGGGAAAAAGTAAAGCAAGCCCACCCCCAAATTCTCACCACTTATAAGATTAAAGAAGACCGTTCATTGGATTTACAGCAAATGCAATAATGAATGGTATATAACAATTTAATCGGCTTTGGGGATACTCCGACTTATGAAAGTTTCCTGATAGAAGCATTCAGTAATGACAATGCGGAAGCGTTCTTTCTCCGCGTTAATTTTGGCTTCTTTGGCCTTATCTTTTTTTTGGGGGGTGATAGGGGTTTCTGATGGTTATTTATCAAGGGTTTGAGACACCTTCGCCTACATTTTGAATGAGGCATCAGGTCTCTAATTAGCCCCACAGGACATTATGAGAAAAATCTACCATAAATAGAGGCTCAAA
>JARRCQ010000005.1 GCA_029982105.1 Candidatus Atribacteria bacterium
AGAGGTTTTACAGGTCTATTTTAACGAACTTACTGGAATAGTAGCTTTTGCCCTGATTAAGCAAGGAAAGAGAATTTGGGGTGTTGATTATGATCAAGGGAGAGGATGGCATTTGCACCCTGTTGACCATCCCGAAGCTCATGAAAACATAAATCCTCCAACTATAAAAGAGATAGTGACTTTTTTATCTAAGGCATGGGGTTTTCTGGACTGAAAAATCTATATCCTCTTCTATCTATCTTAGCTCAAAGACACTACCATCAGCAACCACACCGAGTTGATTTTCCCTCCGTGTGTCACTCCTGAATGTCTCTAACCCAAAAACAGACCGTCTGCAGTACAAGATGGAAAACTGTGAGATGTAAGAGGTGAAGAATGAGCTATTCAACAGGTAAAATACGAACGCGGATGGCAATATCCTCAATTGTTATAGCACAACCCTCTTTAAGTACTTTTTCAAACTGAGGTAATATTTCCAGTAGTCGTCGGGTGACTGTCTCTGGATCCGATACCGAGAGACACATGGTAATCAGGCTGGGACGATTGTAGCCACCAATGCTAACAAAGCTGAGAAATCCAGGTCTTGTGTGATTATAACTCTACCTTCCTGACGAGCAAATTTCAGGATTTCTTGATCTGATGCGTTTACTGGCAAAAATTGTGAAATCCGAACTATGTCCCATTCATGTTGTTCTAAGACTTCCACAGTCTTTGGTGAAATATTCATATCGGCCAGGAGGTGAATCACTGTCATAATACCTATTCAGCGGATACCAGATTGATCTGATCTGAAACCACCCAAGCTGCATATTTGATAGCCTGCTGGACATCTTCTGCCTCCAGCTCTGGATAGGCTTCCAGTACCTCTTGAATAGACTTGCCAGCAGCTAACATCTTAAGGATCACGCTCACTGTAATCCGCGTCCCCCGAACCGTAGGTTGACCTAAGCAAACATCAGGATTAATAATAATCCGGTCCAGTTTCTCCATCTTTCTTCCCTCCTTAATTTTTTATTATTGTTTCTCTGCGAGCTTAAACCCTCAAATATTTGAAACTTTATCTTATCTTCAACACATTCTCTGGTTTTCTTCAGCATTTATCCTACAAAACTCTAAAGTAAAGCTTTCCCTCTAAATCTAACACACTCCCTGAGCCAAATTATACCATAGCAGCTTGCGGCGAAGATTGCCTACGGTACAAGCAAAATGATGAATTATAGAAAAAACTATAGTATCCCGCAAAACTTGTTAAACTGTTCAAACTTTATTTTCTTTGTTCTTTGCGCTTTGGGGGTTATAGGCTCATCGTTACCCTATCTATCTGATCTGGACAAAAGAGAGGTTTTTGAGAAAGATAAATTGGCGAAAAGGAATAAGTGTTAACTACCTGGTAAATTAAACTATATCTTCTAAACACTGTAAACCCAATCATATAAGTTCAAGAGAGATATCATAGTTAATCACAAAATTTCCCTGCAATTAACCGTCATCACAAGCCCAGCGGCTTGCTTTTTGCCGCGCAGACGATGACGTTAGACGGTCATTGCAAGTTCGTCGCAATGACCACTTCAAGGGTTACCACCCAGAAAATAGGCAAAGATCTCTGGATTCTCGATAGAGGATTTCGGGAATGACGGAAAAGGGGCGTAATTCCTGAATGTTCCTATACTCCTTTGTCTGTCACCCCTGAATGTTTCTATCAGGGGTCCAGATGTTTTTAAAGCCTATGGATGCCTGATAAAAGATTTCAGGCATGACGAAATAAGATAGATTCCTGACTAAAGATCTCGGGAATGACATAATTATAGAAGGGAGCGGAGAAAGGTCGCAAGAAGCTTGGTCTGAAGGATGGGGAAAGATTTGTTGCATATATCTTCCAGATAATGTAAGATAAAAATAAATGAAGAAGTATAATCCTGTCTATTGCAAAATCTTGGCAGGAGTGTTAACTGGAAAAAACATAGATATTAGCGGAATGAAAGTGTTTTATGAGCCAGGACAAGATTCTGGATAAAATTCTCTCCGGCACAAATGATAGCAATATAAGATTTTATGATTTGAGAAATCTGTTGTTGCAATATGGTTTTTCTGAACAAATTCGAGGCGGTCACTATATATTCACTAAAGAAAATGTTATTGAAATTATAAACTTACAACCGCTTAAAGACGGGAAAGCGAAACCATATCAGGTTAAGCAAGTGAGGAGTTTATTTTTAAAATATAAATTTCATTTAGAGGAGAGGTAAATATGGAAGATTATATAAAATACGAGATGATTATATACTGGAGCAAAGAAGATGGTGCTTTCATCGTAGAAGTGCCCGAACTGCCAGGCTGTATGGCTGATGGTAAAACATACGAAGAAGCTATAAAAAATGCTCTTGTTGTAATCAGAGAATGGATAGAAACCGCAAAGGAACTGGGAAGAGAAATCCCGGAACCTAAAGGAAGACTGCTTTACGCATAATATATCTTTCACCTTTTCTCCTCTTTTGACTCTTTTATTCTTTTCCCTCTCCCTTCTGGGAAGAGGGTTAGGGTGAGGGTGATTTCTCTCAAGTCTGTCATTCCTGAATGGTTCTATCAGGAATCTAAACATTGGGAGAGGACATTCCTACGGTTCCAGAAAGAAAAAGCAAAAGCATAGATTCCCGATAAAAGATTTCGGGAATGACGGATGAGAACTATAAGGGGACAAAACCCCCTTATAACCTCCTTGAAAAAAGACAAACAAAAGAGGTCAAAATTAACGTAGAGGAACAACATTTCCTTGTTGTCATTCCTGAATGTCTCTCCTTTTCGTCATTCCTGAATGTATTTATCAGGAGTCCAGATGTTTTTAAAGCCTTTGGATTCCCGACTAAAGCATTCGGGAATGACAGAGGGGGTGAAACCCCTTATAAACTTTCCTCTTTTCTTGCTGTGATAATCAAGGTTCGTGTAGAGCCGTTTTTACCTCAATAATTTCCTTGTTTAAATATTTAGCCCAGATAAGAAAAGGAGAGGAATCAGATTCTGCTACTACCTTATTTACTACTGCAACTAAAGAAGGTATTTTGTTTTCTGGTAAAGGATGAGAATACAGTAAAATATCAGGTGTTTGATTTATATCATAACCGAGTTCTTCGATGGCTTTAACTACCTTTTCTTCTGCCTTCTCCTCAGGATGATAAATA
Source organism: Candidatus Atribacteria bacterium (assembly GCA_029982105.1). Lineage (GTDB taxonomy): Bacteria > Atribacterota > Atribacteria > Atribacterales > Caldatribacteriaceae > Sordicultor. The sequence continues at coordinate 3,177 of JARRCQ010000005.1, forward strand.
ACCAAAGTAACATCATCTTGAGATTTAAAATTACCTAAAAACCAACGTAAAGTAAGAGTATTCAATTCAGAAAGATAAGTTTGGGAACGCAATTCTTCAAGAGGTAACGGCTCTATAGAAAGAGGGACAAAATGCTTGTCTTGGTCAAAACCTCCTTGAATAAGCTGGTAAATTGGATAACCTCTTTCTATGGGGAGCTCCGAAGGTAAACCCCATTTACTTTTAAACTTTTCCCAGTTAGTGAGCATAGATTTACGATAATCTATATTTTCACTCTGGAAAGTCTTGCTCCCAAAGTGGTGGATAAAAACATCGTGAGCAATTATTATCTTAAAACCTGCTCGCTGAGCCCGGATACAGAAGTCATCGTCTTCAAAGTTTCCTGCCTCATAATAGGGGTCAAATCCCCCTATTTTTTCAATCACTTCTCTTTTTACCAGCATACAAAAACCTATCACTCTAAGAGATTCTTCGTATCTACCGGAGTTTTCCATGCTCCACTGGCGAGCAAACTCTTGCATGGCATCCATATCATCTCTATAAGGGACATTTTTTACCAGTTGCACTCCCACTACATAGTTAGAGCGAGGTCCCACTATCCCCACTTGAGGTGCAACTTGAGAGGCGGCGATAAGTCGGGTTAACCATCCCTCAGTAACCAAGGTATCGTTGTTGAGAATGACGATATACTCTCCCTGAGCTTCTCGAAGTCCTAAATTGTTTCCCAGAGCAAAACCCAGATTTAAACCATTCTTAATTAACTTTACATCTTCTTGGGCTTCTAAATAATCTATTGTTCCATCAGTAGAGCCATTATCCACTATAATGATTTCATGAGGCTCCGGAGTATGCTGGCGGATACTATCAAGGCACATTTTAGTATATTCGAGGTTATTACGGGTGAGGATGATGATAGAGGTGAGACTCAAGGTTTCCGAAGCTACCTCTTTAGGTTGAGCTGCCAAAAGATATTGATATATTCGCCCTTCCTCTTCTAAAGTGGAAATTTCCATCCCCAAATTTTTTAGAGCATGCAAAAAATTTAGTGGTACTTCTACTCCTTGCAAGATGGTTCCTTGTAAATTAGTAGCTTTGAATCCTGCTTTATCCAGCATATCCAGAATAGTTTTTTTGGTGAAAAATCTCAAATGAGTTTTATCTAAAATCCCAGCTTCCTGGTAGTCCCACCTGCCCTCCAAAAGGTCTTTTATAACTGACCAATGTCTCACGTTGGGAACACTGATTATTACCATGCCTTGGTTATTTATACGAGTTTTGATTTTGCTAAGAGCTTTCCAGGGGTTTTTGAGATGTTCAAGCACGTCGGCAAAAATAACTACATCATAGTAATTTTCTGGCAGGTCATCTATTATTTCTTCAATATCTCCAATTATGACCTTATCCAGTTTCTCTCTTGCTTTTTCGGCCACCTCAGGTACAATCTCTATCCCTGTCACTTCGCAATCTTGTCTTTCTTTTAAGGCTTTACCTAACTCACCCGCTCCGCAACCAATATCCAGTATTTTTTGGGCTGAGGAAGGGATAAGGGCTTGAATCTCAGGACGAGAGTAAGGATAATAAGTTAAGCTCTTTCCTTCTGATAAGTTAAGCTCTTTTCTCTTTAGAGGATTTTGAGCTATAGTGATGAAAGCGAGAGCCTTTTCTATTAATATACCATCGTCCGTTCGCAATTCTAACTTCCCTGAAGACAGATACTGACCGATAAATTTAAAATTGTGGAAGTATTTGGAAAGTATAGACCTAAATTCTTGATAAGAGTATTCTCTTACATGAAAAGGGTAATCGGGCTCTTTATCTGGGGAATATACAGTTTTATTGGGGGTAGAAAGAAGTAATATCCCGTCAGGCTTGAGCACCCTGCTTAACTCTATCAAAAGTGCATCAGGGTCATCTATGTGTTCAAATACTTCAAAACACACCACCACATCAAATTTATTATCTTCAAAACCTAAATCCAGCACATTCATAGTCTCAAAAGTTAAATTATCCTTTTGGTACTTTTCCAAGTCGTATTCTATTATTTCTTTTGCATAATCTATACCGATAACTTCTCTTGCTCCCCCTTCAGTAGCCATAATCAAGCTTCCATATCCAGCTCCACAACCAGCATCTAACACTACTTTATCTTTTACAAACTGAGAAGCAAACCGGTATCTTTGAAAATGCATAGCCTCAGTGAGTGAATCAGATTTCCCGGGAAACATTCTCTCACTTTTCAATTTAAACTCTTTCCAATGATTAGCTTTTATCTCTGAAAATACAGCTTCTACCTCATTCTCTACTATATCCCAATCATACTTTTTTGCTACTTCTAATCCTCGTTTTTGTAATTTAGCATATAAATCGTTGTTTTCCAAAAGATGGATAACTGCTTGAGCCATAGCCTCAGGGTCTTGGGGTGGGACGAAAAGCGCATAATCTGTAACCTCATCATAACTACGATAAGCGGGTATATCTGTTAATACCACCGGAGTTCCACATGCCATAGCTTCGATGGGAGGCAAACCAAACCCTTCTTCCATACCCTTGGAAGAAGCCATTAATACATCACAGGAGCTATAAACTTTTGCCATCTCTTCACCTGACAAATGATTATAATATTCATCGACGACTCCTAAGAATTGTTCTTCTTGAGAGATGGGAAATTGAGAAACTCTAATAATCTCAACAGCATTGCCTAACTTTGCCTTTAAAATTTTAGCTGCTTTTAGCGCTGTTCTTATATCTTTCAAATCTATCTCTATCGGACCTACTATTAGAACTCTCTTTTTAGGGAAAGTGGTTCTATTTTCGGGGTGAAACAGAGATAAATCGATGGCATTATGAATCATATAAGTGGGATGATGATATTTCTCCTCCAGAATTTTTTTCAAAAATAAATTATTAACCACTTTAACTGTATAAAGACTATAAACAAAATCTATATAATTCTTAGCTCGAGGATCATCAGTTCCAAAATATTCATAACCTTGGCAATAATGGATAGGAATACCAAACCCAGCATCGTGAGCAACGACAACTGTGGGATAAAAAGTACCTATTATAAGCTCACTATCTTGTGGAATAACTCGGGGGGTAAGTTTTGGAACACTAATAAATTCAAAATCTATTTTAAACCAATCTGGTTTGTCTTTTACTGCAATAACCCTTACCCTGTGTCCTCTTTTATGTAACCTGCTGGCTTGTTCTAAAGGAATTTTAATACCTCCCCAAAGAGAGGTATCTGGAAGAACATAAGTTATATTCATTTTTCATCGCCTTATACAAACTTTATTTGTTATTATAATAAAAAAACCTGCCAATCTTAACTATAAAATTCTATTTTCTTTTTTTGTTTTGGATTCCTGATAGAACCATTCAGGAATGACGACAAGAAAGTCTTTTTCCTCTGTGTCGTTATTTCAAGGTGATTATAGAGGGGGGGGTATTTTCTCCCTTATAGTTATGATACATTAAGGGATGACGGCTCCTTCTTTCGTCATTCTCGAAATTCTTAATCAGGAATTCAGGTTTTTACTGAGAGAATGTTATCCTTTATAACTGATTTAACTCTCGCCCCCCATGCTTTCCCTCTATTGCCAATCATGAGCCTTGTCTGGCAGCATAACGTTACTCTTTTTCTATCATCGCGAGCACGGACAACCTGCGGCGCAAACCTTTAAAAGTTTGTTGAAGACCTTAAAACCGATATTGTCACGTCGCTTTGCTCCTCATGATGACTTTTATCCTAAGTTAGCTTGAAGTATACTCAAAACCTGGCAAATTTTTTTATCAAAAAAGAGAGGAAAATCAGGAGTTAATGAGTTATACTTTGGAGGTAAACAATGAAAGGTTTAATTTTAGCTGGAGGGACTGGTTCTCGGCTTTATCCTCTCACTAAAGTGACCAATAAACACCTTCTTCCGGTGGGAAGGTATCCTATGATTTATTATCCTATCTACCACTTAACTCAGGTGGGGATTCGAGATATCCTGGTGGTAACCGGCACTGAGCATATGGGGAAAGTGGTTCAGCTTTTAGGAAGTGGGCGAGATTTTGGAGTAAAATTTACTTATAAAGTTCAGGATGAAGCAGGGGGGATTGCCCAGGCTTTGGGAATGGGGCGGGAGTTTGTAGGAGAAGATAATTGTCTGGTTCTTCTCGGGGATAACATTTTTGAAGATGACCTCACTCCTTATTTCACTCACTTTCAAAATCAAAAAAGAGGAGCGCGCCTCCTTTTAAAAGAAGTTCCTGATCCGGAGCGGTTTGGAGTTCCAGTGTTTAAAGAGGGGAAAATTATAGCTATTGAAGAAAAACCCGCTTCTCCTAAAAGTTCCTTCTGCGTGGCGGGGATTTATTTTTATGATAATCGAGTGTTTGATGTCATCTCTCAGCTCAAGCCTTCCGGCCGGGGAGAGCTTGAAATTACCGATGTTAATAACTGGTATATTGAGAGGGGAGAGGCAGAATACGATATTTTGTCCGGATTCTGGACTGATGCCGGTACATTTGAATCTCTCAGCCGGGCAAATGAGTTGACCCGGGATATGATTCTCAATTTTGGGAAGGAGTAGAACTGGTGAAATTTACCCCCGGAGATATAGAAGGAGTAATAAAAGAAGAGCTTGCAAGATATGAAGATAAGCGGGGATGGCTGATAGAGGTTTTTCGTGAGGATGAACTTATGAGAGAGCTATATCCTCTTATGGGTTATATTTCTCTCACTCACCCCGGAGTCACTCGCGGTCCTCATGAACACCGCTTTCAATGGGACCATTTTATATTTTTAGGTTCTTCTACTTTTCGTTTGCTTCTCTGGGACAACCGTCCTTCTTCCCCCACTTACCAGAACCAGCTTATACTGATTGCCGAAGAAGGACATCCCTTACGGGTAGTTATTCCTCCCGGAGTAGTTCATGCTTATCAGAACCAGGGAGAAAAGCCCGGATTAGTTCTTAATTTCCCCAATCAGCTTTATCGAGGATGGGGAAAGAAAGAAGAGGTAGATGAAATCCGCTGGGAAGAAAGAAAAGACTCCCCCTTTGTGGTAGAGTAACCTATGAAGCTCCTCATCACTGGCTCTCAGGGTCAACTGGGAAAAGAGATTCAGAGGGAAGGAGAAAAAAGAGGATACCAGGTTTATCCTTTTTCTCATAAAGAACTTGATATTACTGACATATCAGCCGTAGAAACAGCTGTTCAGGAGCTAAAGCCTGACATCATAGTTAACTGTGCTGCCTATAACCAGGTAGACCAGGCAGAAAAAGAAAGAGAAATAGCTTGGAAAGTAAATGTCGGAGGAGTAGAAAATTTAGCTTTATCCTCTCGGAAGTACGGGGTTTTTTTAGTCCATTATTCCAGTGACTATGTGTTTTCAGGAAACCAGAGACATCCCTACCGGGAAGAAGACCTTCCTTCTCCTCTCAATTATTACGGAAAGACGAAATGGGAGGGAGAAAAAGTGCTGGAGAAGATTCTTCCTCCTTCTCAGTTTCTCCTCCTTAGAGTAAGCTGGGTATTTGGTAATAACCCTAAGGTGAGCTTTCCTTTAAAACTCTTTCAGTGGTCAAGGGAAAGGCAAACTCTCCAGATAGTAGATGACCAGATTTCTTCTCCCACTTATGCCCGGGATGCAGCATATTTTACTTTAGAGCTATTAGAAAAAGGTGCGCAGGGGCTTTTTCATCTTGCTAACTCCGGATATTGTAGCCGATGTCAATGGGCTAAGTTCATTTTAGAAAAGCTAAACTGGAGAGGGCAACTCTTGCCAGCTAAAACTACCGATTTTCCTACCCCTGCTCAGCGACCTCCTTTTTCTGCTTTAGATTCAAGAAAGGTAGAAACCATCTTGAAAAGGAAAATCCCTTCCTGGGAAGAGGCAACTGGCCGATTTATTTCCTTGCTGAAGGAGGGAAAAAATGAATAAAATTTTAATCAGTGGTGGAGCAGGTTTCATTGGAGCTAACCTGGTTAAACTCTTGCTGGAATGGGAGCCAGAATGGAAAATAGTGGTGGTAGATGCTCTCACTTATGCTGGAGATAAAAAAAGGTTAGAAGAAATATCCGATAACCCTCGGTTTTCTTTTTATCAGGTAGATATCACTCACAAAGAAAAGATGAGAGAAATCTGGGAGAAGGAAAAACCTCAGGGAGTAATCCACTTAGCTGCTGAATCTCATGTTGACCGTAGTATCAAAGACCCCTCTCCTTTTATTTTAACTAACGTTTTGGGGACTGAGGTGCTTCTTGAGTTATCTTTAGAATTTGGGGTGTCTCGTTTTCTCCATGTTTCTACTGATGAGGTGTATGGAGAGCTAAGGGATAAAGAGGGTAAATTTAGTGAAGAGCATCCTCTTGCTCCCTCTTCTCCTTATTCAGCCAGTAAGGCAGGGGGAGAACTTTTAGTAAAGGCTTACGAGCGGACTTTTAACTTACCGGTTGTTATTGTCCGGCCCTCTAACAATTATGGTCCCTGGCAATATCCTGAGAAATTAATTCCGGTAGTTATCTGGCAAGCGCTCCATCATCAACCTGTCCCGGTCTATGGTCGAGGAGAAAATTGGCGAGAGTGGCTCTACGTGGAAGATTGTAATCAAGGGATTTATGCTGCTTTCCTCAGAGGGAGAGAGGGAGAAATATATAACCTGGGAAGTGGAGAGGAAAGGCAAAATCTGGATACGGTAAAAATAATTCTTTCTCTTCTGGGAGAAAAAGAAGACCTCATCGAGTTTGTCCCTGACCGACCCGGCCATGATTTCCGCTATTCTCTGGATAGTCAGAAAGCAGAAAGAGAACTAAACTGGCGAGCTAAAACTAAGTTTGTAGAGGGGATAAAGAAAACCATAGACTGGTATATTAAGAATGTTAAGTGGGTAGAAGAGAAGATAAAGGAAATAAGATAGAGTAGTTCGCGACAGGATAATCTGATAAAAGCTGAACAGATTAAAAGTTGGAGAGATAGTAAGATTAAATCGGAGAAAAGGTAGCTAATAAAAGCAAGATGAGAAAGGATGTTGGTCCTTCTTCCGTCACCCCCTGAATGCCTCTATCGCCTATGAAGGGGAGACCCTCTTATCAACCCCGAAAAGCAAAATACTACTGAGGAAGGAAAAGCGTCTCTCTCAGTGAATTCCTGATTAAATATTTCAGGCATGACGAGAAAGGGGCGCAATTCCCGAAATCTTTTATCGGGACTTTAAAACCATAAGGAAAAAGATTTCCTTATAAACCACCCAAAAAGAGGAACAACATAAAAAATATAAAAAGCAGTAAAATACTGTTGGGGGAAGAAAGTTATTTATAAAGGATTTAGTTTCAGTTTAAGGCTACATACCAGTTACCTTGAGCGCCCCAGGCAGAGAGAAATTGAGAAATGGGATAAATATTGTTAGCTCCTGCGACTTTACCCGGGTCGTTGACATAGATATTGTTTTCATCAATCCCAATCACCAGCATAGCGTGTTTTACTCCATTGTTAGAGTTCATATTAGAATAAACCGCTACTAAGAAAGGCTTTCCTTCAGAAAGCATAGTTCGAGCCTGCTCCAGATTTCCCATCCCTACCTTAGTTGGCACTCCCTCACTATCCAGCCAGGCACGAATCTGGAAAATATTAGTCCAATCGCCATTGTAACCATTCAGCGAAAGGCCAAAACGAGCGTTAAGCCAGTTGTTAGCCTGAATTATATGGTCAGGAGAGGGCTGAAGATTAAAATAGTAGGCACGTATCATCACTGCACAGGCAGGCCCACAATTACGAGTATTTGCCCAATCGCCAGGCGGAACCTGGGGGAGAAAAGGGACATCAAGAAGGATTTTGTTATCAGAAAATTCAACAAACTTATCTCGTGCTTCACTGCTGGTAGATAAAGAAGACAAACCAAAGTTGGTTTCCGGAGTATTTATAGAACTACTACATCCCGAAACCAGCATTACCAAGATAAGCCCGAAGATGGCAAGAAGAAAGAAAGACCGACGCCTCATCTCTCGTACCTCCTTCAGGGCTTCCTCCGAAGCAAATACGAGAGCGACGCGCAAAATTTATTGCTTAACGAATCTCAATCACTGAGATCCGGCAACCCGACTACCTTAGCGGATTGACAGCTTCCGCTTTAGGCTCGTAGCTTTGCGTCCTCCCCTTTCGGAGAGTTTGCCCTTAAGATTCTATCCTATATTCTAACTTTACTTATCGGATAAAACAATAAAAACTTTAGACCTATTTCTAAAAATTTTTAAATTACTAAAACTCCCTTATCCATAACTGTTTTTCCATCCATCTTCACCGTAGGGTTGCGAATTATGCCATCGTTATGCGTTTTAGATTCTACCTTGCCACCTATGCTCACGTTCATACCCAAAGCAATGTGCACGGTGCGAAGAGCTTTTTCATCTTCCAGAATATTCCCCGTGAGACGTGCCTTTTCGTTAGTGCCAATGCCTAACTCCCCAACCCAGTAAGCATAGGGGTCGGATAATTCCTCCAGAAATCGGGAAAGTTCTTCTGCCTCTCTTCCTCCTTCTATTTTTACCGCTCTCCCTCTCTGAATAGTAAGCTTAATCGGCTCAGCCAATAATCCCACAGGCGACATAGAACCATCAACCACCACTGTTCCCTCTACTGATTCCTCCACCGGAGCAATAAAAGCTTCCCCAGCAGGTAAATTACCCCATCTCCCTCGTTCTCGATACAGACCATCATCGGGAGGAATGGCCGGTTTTCTGCCTTTCAAACTCAAGCGCACATCAGTCCCTTTTTCCGTATATATCTCCACAAGATTGGTTGCCTCCAGAAGATGGGTTAGCTTCCAGCTCAACTCCGAAACTTTTTTGTAGTCGGCAGTCATAGCTCCTACAGTAAGCATATCTTCGGTAATCCCCGGCATACTGGCTATGCGCACACCTTTTTTTGTGGCTTCCATACGAGCATGAGTATGGCTCAAACTCGTAGTGGTAACAAGAAATGCCACATCTACTGATGCCATAGCTACGCCAATTTCTGGGGGTGGCTCCTCAGCGTGGTGAGAGCGAGGAACCATCAGAGATAAAGTAGCGTCTACCCCTAAGGCATGGAGAGCAAAAAGAAAACTTTGGGCAATGTCGAATTTATCTGTATCAGTAATTACTATCACTTTTTCTTCTCTGCTCACTCCCATACAATCTCGAACCGCAATCATAGCTCCTTTCATTAAAGGAGTAATTTTCAATTCATCTACCTCCTAGCATTTTTCATACTTCTTTTATCATCACCAGAAGCATTTTCATTTTCTTTTTGGCTCGCAAAGCATGAGGCTCACGAGAAGGCATAATAATCATCTCTCCTTCTTCCAAAAGGAATGGTTCTCCTGAGAGAAAAACCTCTCCTTCGCCTTCCAGTAAGTATACCAAAGCATCAAAAGGGGCAGTATGTTCACTTAATCCTTCTCCTTCATCAAAGGCAAAAAGAGTAATAGTTCCTGCTTTCTTATCTACGATAGTTCTGCTCACCACCGAACCCGGTTCGTAACCGATTAGATCTTTGAGTTTCATTACTCGACGAGTTAAGTTTTTATCCCCAGTGATATCATCCATACCACTCACCTCCTGATTTTATACTCAATCGCAGACTATAAAAGGAAAAACAATCCTGTATAACCCCCAAAGAAAATGAAAATCTGAAAAAAACTAAACAAAATTTATGATATTCCTTGCTATGCGGCGATTCCATTTTTGACTTCTGATGTAATTTACTTTTTAAAGTTTTAACAGTTTAACCAGTCTTGTAGGATGCTACAAATAAGTATAGCATAGAATTTATAGCATCCTGCAAAAAATTCCAAAACAAAGAAAAAAGACCACGGAGAAAAAACATTATTTAGTGCTTTTTTGTAATATAATATTAATAAAGGGAGGTGGGTTCTTGCCAGTTTTTAGAATTTTAGTAGTTGACGATGAAGAATCGCTAAGAGAGATGTTACAAGAATTTTTAGAAGGAGAGGGAATGCTGGTAGAGCTGGCTCAAAACGGCCAAGAAGCTTTAGAAAAACTACGCTCTCTTAACTTAGACCTGGTTTTATTAGATTTGCGCATGCCAGGAATAAGTGGTATAGAAATTTTGCAAGAGATAAAAAAAGAGGAGCCGGATTTGCCAGTTGTAGTTATTACTGCTTATGGTAGTGTAGATAACGCTGTAGAAACTTTGAAAATGGGAGCTTTTGACTTTATCACCAAACCTTTTAAATTAGAAGAACTACGAAATGCTATCTCCCGGGCTTTAGAAGTGGAGTTATTGAAAAGAGAGAGACAATATCTTTTAGAAGAGATGCAGGACCAATTCTGTTTTGAGGGAGTAGTAGGCCAATCTCCTCGAATGAGAGAAGTAATGCGCGTAGCTTCATTAGTAGCAAAAACTGATGCCACTGCTTTAATTTATGGAGAAAGTGGGACAGGGAAGGAGCTTTTAGCTCGTTCTATTCATTACCAGAGCAGTAGGCGAGATAAACCTTTTGTGGTAGTAAATTGTGGCGCTATTGCTGAAACTCTTTTAGAGAGTGAGCTATTCGGTCATGAAAAGGGAGCTTTTACCGGAGCGCAGGCTCGAAAATTAGGTAAATTTGAGTTGGCTGATGAAGGAACTATTTTTTTAGATGAAATTGGAGAGATGAGCCCAGCAATGCAAGTTAAAATCCTTCGCGTGTTACAAGAAAGAAGTTTTGAACGGGTAGGGGGAACTAATTTAATTCAGGTGGATGTGCGCATCATAGCTGCTACCAATAGAGACTTAAGGAAAGAGGTACGAGAAGGTAAATTTCGCGAAGACCTTTATTACCGTCTAAATGTGGTGCCCATTGAGCTTCCCCCTTTGAGGTCACGTAAAGAAGACCTTCCTCTTCTCTGCGATTTCATAATCAAAAAACACTCTCAAAAATTACACAAGAAAATCAAAGGAATATCTCCGCAAGCTATGCGTCTTCTCAAAAAATACAACTGGCCTGGAAATATCCGTGAGTTAGACAACGTTATAGAACGGGCTATAATTTTAACTGAGGATGAAATTATTGATGTGGAAGACCTGCATATTTTTGAAGCCCCTTATGAATATCGCTGGAAAACTCTAAAAGAATTAGAAAATGACTATATTGAAGAAGTTTTAGAATACACTGGAGGAGACGTAGAGAAAGCCGCCCATATTTTGGGACTGTCTCCTGAAGAATTAGAAAGATTTAGGCAGTAGTTTCAAACACCCAAAACTTATTACCTAGAAAATTTACTCCCACCGAGAAGCCAGTAGCCAAAACCTTGCTAGGCAGAACTTTCCACCCTCCTTTGCTTTGTAAAACATAAAGCACCAAAAGAGATACTCCTAAGGAGCATAAATTAACAAAAATAAATTTAACTACTTCAACAGCAGTAAAACCTTCTTTTTTTTGAAAGGTCCAAAACTTGTTGAAAAAGTAACTATTAACCATACCACAAGAATAGGAAATAACCTGCGATATGGTATAAATCAACCCCAGGTAACGGTTGAGAATCATAAAAACCCCAAAATCTACAGCAGTATTCATTATTCCCACTAAATTGAATTTGATAAACTGTCCCAGGGTTTTCCAGGAACTAGTCATCACTCTCTTCTCCTTCTTTTTCAAAGCCTATTGTGTTTTCTACAATATAGAGGGGTCGCCCTTTAGCTTCTTCATAAATCCTGCCTATATACTCTCCTATAATTCCCAAAGCAAGAAGAACAATCCCACTAACCAGAAGATTTAAAGCACCTATTAATGAGGAAGCATAAAAAGTATTCTTTCCTCCCAGATACTGAAAAAGAACCACCAGGAAAAGTACCAAGCTAAACAGAGAGAGAGGAATGCCTACATAAGTAGCTATTTTAAGTGGTTTATCAGAAAAAGAGGTAATTCCATCCCAGGCTAGTTTGAGCATTTTCCGCAGAGGATATTTGCTTTCCCCTGCCCACCTTTTTTCTCTTACATATTCCACACTAGTTTGGCGAAAGCCCACCCAGCTTACCAGACCTCTAACAAATCGATTTTTTTCTCGAAGAAGCCTTAAAACATCCACTACCTTTTTGTCCATCAGGCGGAAATCACCCGTATCTACCGGTATATCTACTGAGGTAGCTTTTTTTAAGAGACGGTAGAAGAAAGAAGCGGTAAATTTCTTAAAAAAACTTTCTCCTTCTCTCTTTGCTCTCTTCCCGTAAACTACTTCGTATCCTTCTTCCCACTTTTCTATCATAGTCAAAATAACCTCAGGGGGGTCTTGCAAATCAGCATCAATCACCACTACCGCTTGTCCTTGCGCATAATCCACTCCTGCAGTAATAGCTATTTGATGACCAAAATTACGGGAAAAATTGATAACCCTGACCGCCTTATCTTCTTGAGCTAGATTCTCCAAAATCTGTCGGCTCTTATCTTGGCTTCCATCGTTAACAAAAATGAGCTCATAATTCCCTGAAGCAGAGCCCATCACTTGCTTCATTCTTTTGTAAGTCTCGGGAAGAACCTCCTCCTCGTTATAAACCGGGATAACCACTGAAAAATCAATCCTATTTTTCATATCCATCTCCTTGATTTTTACTCTGGCCCTATTATACCCCCTTGATTATTATTGGCAATATAGACTATAAGGGGAGTATCCCTTTATAATCCCGACTATAAGGAGGGCAAAGCCCCCTTATGACCCCCAAAAGCAAAAAAATAAAGACTTAAAAAGAAAAGACCAGTGAGGAAGCAAAAACTTCCTCACTATAAGGGGGAAAATACCCCTATAAGCTCCAAAATACAACCTACGGCGTAAACATTAAAGACAAATTAGATAGTGTTAAAAACTCGGGATCGCCACGGGAAACGAAAACACGACCCTCGCGATGACGGATGAGGAGGCTCCGCCTCCTCATAACCCCCAAAAGACAAAAAAACAAAAAACAACTGAGGAAGAAAAAGCGTCTTCCTCAGGGCTCGCGATGACAGATTACTTTTCTTTTTCGTTAAGTTATAATATAAGTTAGTCTATATTCTGATTATATGGATGAAGCAGACCTTGAAGAGCTAAAGGACAAAGTTGATGAAAATCCTGACCGCTATGAACCGATACCTAAAGCCGAATCTTATGAGGGTTATGAAGATATGGTAGATTTTATTGCCACCGTGGAAAATGAGCACCTTGTCGAGTTGCTTGAGGTAGCTATGACGGTAAAGGTGCCTTCCGCCGATTTAAAGATGTTCTGGCCTCTTACCCCGAAGAAAGAGAGAGATGGTATCGTTTCAAGGATGAGAGAATGAAAGAAAGAGCGCTTTCTTGGCTTGAGACTATAGGCATAAGCCCCTCGAAGGAGTGATTTGTATGACATTGACTAATAGCACAATAGAACGGTTGGTGGAATGGTGTTATAAAAGTGATATTATTGCTAATATTAGGGCTCAAGCTCGAGAGGAGTTTTTCGGAGACGATGAAGTAAAAGCGAGTGATTATCTGGCTGATACTGGTAGCTTTAACGGTCGCGAGCGACGGTTTATGGGTTGGTTCACCTTTAGTTTTAAATTGCCTGATGGGCGACACCCTGCTGAACTGGCAGCTCAAGCTCTACTAAAAGAGCCCAAGCTTTCTCTCACTCTTGATGCCATCCAGAAAGCAAGATATATAACTGGCGTGGTCACCAAAGTTATGAATGGCCGGGGTTTTGATATGGAACTGGAAGATGAAAAGTTTACAGTGAATAACCCGATGTTAAGTCGTATTTTGAGTAAAGGACAACTTGTCTCCGCTCATATTTTGCCCAATGGACAAAACCGGTGGTTGGTGGGTCCAGGCTGGTTAACGTGGCCATTTTCTCCATGGCCACACCTGCGTCCCCGGTTAAAAACTCTCTTTCAGCTTAACCCCATAGAGGTGGAAAGATTCCTTCAGGGAAAAACAAAAACACCGGAAGAAGTAAAAAATGTCGAACATCCTCAAGATGATACCCTTGAAGCAGCAGTAGCCCGTATGTCTGAGATGGCTAAAAAAGAAGGAAAACCGAATCTCATAATGTCACCCGAGGAATGGAAAGATATTGTCCTATCCTATATGGCAAATAACGATATTATCGGTTTTGGTGAGGAGATTCGCCAGCGAGTGGAGAACCTTAACTCCATTGAGGAGGCCAATAAGTGGCTCGCCCTAGCTATGAATATCTGGAATACAACACCTCAACCAGACCGGGGAGGGAAATCAGCTATTGAAATAATGCGCCAGCAACAGGGTAACAGAAAACCTTCCCCACCAGGCAGCTGGTAAGTGGCTGTTTAGTTCTTAAAGGTAGCTATTCAGCAAAAAGGGGATAACTACTTTTGTATAGTATCCCGCAAAACTAGTTAAACAACTATTAAAACTTTAAAAAGTAAATTACATCAGAAATCAAAAACCCAAGTTCGTTACGCTGGAGTACTTTTTCCCAGCGTTATAGTTTGTAATCTTTATCATCTATTGTGCCTTTATTTTACGTCGTAGACAGTGAGGGATACT
>JARRCQ010000006.1 GCA_029982105.1 Candidatus Atribacteria bacterium
CTACTTGGGCGTTTTTAAGTTTTACATCATACTGGGTCATACATACATAATATACTTTCAAAAAGCCGCTCTTACGTTTAAATCCCTCGAAATCCTCATAATTGTCTCTTCCACGTTCCAGTTCCACTTATCGTTTCCAACCATTGCCACCGTTCCAGCGGTGTTTCATAAAGTAAAGCTTGTAATTCTCCCGTTCCTATTATCCCAGCAGTTAAACGTTCTACCCCCAAGCCTTTTTTCTCTAAACTTTCTTTCCATTCTCTCCACCGGATTTTTTCATCCTGGAAGAAATATTCTGATTCTCCAGAGGCAAAAATTCTTCTTCCTACTTTTAAAATTGCCCCTGAGGAATCTTCCCACCATACTTCAATATCAGCCATTCCCAGAGGTTTCACAGTTCTCGACCCGTGAAATATAACTTGTCGGTTTTGAGTAACTCTGAGTTCTCGAGTCTTATCTCCCCACACCCAGCGCAAAGCGTCGATGAGATTACTTTTCCCTGAGCCATTAGGGCCTACCACAGCATTTAATCCTGGAGAAAGCTCAATGGTAGTAAGGTGAGCAAAAGATTTAAAGCCTTGAATAATTATTTTCTTGACATACATTATTGACCCTTAAGGGGAGGTAGAGGTAAATCGCTACTTAAGAGTTCTAAAGCTCTTTTAGCCGCTTCCTGCTCTGCTCTTTTCTTATTTTTACCTTCTCCCCAGGCTATACTATTTTCTCCAATTCTTACTTCTACTCGATAATAATCTTCTTTTTCTGGATTTAAAATTTCATAATGCGGAAGACAATTGTAATATTGTAAACACCATCGCTGAAGCAACCCTTTATAATTTACTGAGAGATTAAGAGAATCGATATTTCCCACTTCACAGAAAATTATCTTCAAAACCCTCTTAGTTTCCTCATAAGAAGAGGAATCCACAAAAACTGCTCCGGCCAACGCCTCCAAAGAACTAGCCAAGATAGAATCTTTCTCTCGTCCTCCGCTTTTCTCTTCTCCTTTACCCAATTCAATAAATTTAGCCAGCTCAATTTTTCGGGCTAAACAAGCTAAACCCTCTTCGCTTACCCATTTAGATTTAGTTAAAGATAGCCAGCTCCGGGGTTTATCGTAATAATGAAAGAGGTAGTCGGCAACGAAAAGACCGACTACCGCATCTCCCAACCATTCTAACTTATCGTTGCACCTGCCATCTTTGCCTTCCAGTGCTGATTTATGGCGTAAAGCAGTCCTTAATAGTTCTGGGTCTTTGAAAATATAATGAATTCTTTGTTCCAGCACTGAAAAATCAACATCTGAATCAAACACGAAAAAATTATCCTACTTTAGTTTCAATATATTCTATTGCTTCTCCCACAGTAGTAATTTTTTCTGCATCTTCATCTGGTATTTCAATGTCAAATTCTTCTTCAAAGGCCATAATTAGTTCCACAATATCCAGAGAATCAGCTCCTAAATCGTCGATAAAAGAAGCATCGGGAGTTACATCCTCCTCGTCTACTCCCAGCTGGTCTACTACTATTTCCTTGACTTTAGAAAAAACATCCATAGTTACACCTCCTACTTGAAGTAGTTTTAAATCATTACCAATCCACCATTGACGTGGATGGTTTGACCAGTAATATATCCAGAATCCGGAGAAGCCAAAAAGACAACGGCACGAGCTACTTCTTCTGGTTCTCCCCAGCGATGAACTGGCACCTGTTGCAGCCAAGCTTCTCTCACTTGTTCCGGCAACTTTTTAGTCATTTCTGTATTTATAAAACCAGGAGCTACAGCATTAACTGTTATACCTAAGGGGGCCACCTCTCGAGCTAAAGATTTAGTGAAGCCCAAAATGGCTGCCTTTGCGGTAGCATAATTAGTTTGCCCCGCATTACCCATTACTCCCACCACTGAAGAAATGTTTATTATCCTCCCATATCTTTTTTTCATCATATACCGCAAAACTTCTTTAGTGCAATAATAAGCTCCTTGCACTCCTACCTCGAGCACTGCCCTCCAGTCTTCGTCTTTCATCCTCACCAACAGCGCATCTCTTGCAATCCCGGCGTTGTTTACCAATATATCAATCTGTCCCCAAGTATTTATTATATCTTCTACAGCGCTTTTAATTTCATCCTTTTTAGTAACATCAGCTACGTATCCTCGGGCCTCTATCCCTTGCCTGTTTAGTTCTTCTACCGTTTCTTCTATTTCTTCCTGAGAAGCCACATCATTTATAGCTACCCGAGCACCATTTTGACCTAAAACCTGAGCAATAGTAAAGCCGATGCCTCGTCTGCCTCCGGTTACCATAGCCACTTGGTTTTCCAGGTTCATTTATCTTCTTCCTCCCTATCTTTCCCTCTCCAGTTCCAGGAACTTACATTTTTCACTTCCACGTCAGGATACTCCCGAGAAAAAAGTTTGCTCAACACTGTTCCCGGACCCATTTCCCAGACTTGGTGAGATTGGTTACGATAAAGAGTATCCATAACCTCCTTCCACCTCACCGGAGAAAACATTTGTTTAATCAGCAAATCTTTAATCTCTTCTGGTTGAGAAACATATTGGGCATTCACATTACTTACATAACGGTAACGAGGAGGATGAAATTCTATTCCCTTAACCAAGGAAGCAAACTTATCCGCTGCTTCCTTCATAAAAGTGGAATGAAAAGGAGCACTTACTTTTAATTCCACCACTTTCTTGCTCCCTTCCTTTTTTAACCTATCTATAACCTGAGGTAAGAGAGAGCGAGAAAGGGAGAGAACTATTTCTGAAGAAGAGTTAATGTTAGCTATTTCTACTTTCCCTCCTGAGGAAAACTCTTTCACTACTTTTTCCACTTTTTCTTGCGGTAATCCTAAAACTGCCACCATTGCTCCTTCTCCAGGGGAAACAGCTTCCTGCATAAACTCTCCCCTTTTTCGCACCAGAAAAGCTGCCTCTTCAAAGCTTATGCTTTCTGCGGCACAAAGGGCAGAATATTCCCCCAAACTGTGCCCTGCTACTGCCTCTACGGGCAAAGAAAATTCCCTCTGCCAAATCTGCCAGATGAGTAAGCTAGTGGCTAAAATAGCTGGCTGGGCATTAAAGGTAAGGTTTAACTCCTCTTCCGGTCCTTCCAGGGTTAGCTTTAATAAATCTATTCCGCAAATTTCACTAGCTTTCCCTAAAATTTTTTCCGTTTCCTCAGGGTAATTCTCCCACCACACCTGAGTCATACCTACTTTTTGCGTCCCCTGCCCAGGGAACAAAACCACCCAACCCACTTTAATCCTCCACCATCTGAGGCAATTTAGTCACCGTCTCCTTAAATTCTCTAATTATATCTTCGATAACCTGCCGAACCGGCTTAATATCTTTTACAAGGCCGGCAATCTGCCCCGACATCACCGAACCTTCTTCTACATTACCACAAACTGCCTCTTTTAGTCTACCAGAACCTAAAGCTTCTATTTCTTCAAGAGTAGCTTTTCGAGATTCTAACTCTTCAAACTGGCGGGTCAGGCGATTACGCAGACAACGCACCGGATGACCAGTAGTAGTACCAGTCACCACAGTAGAGCGGTCTTGTGCTTTTATAATTGCCTCTTTATAAAGAGGATGAACTTCACATTCTTCAGTACAGACAAAACGAGTGCCTATCTGTACTCCTTCTGCTCCCAAAGCAAAGCAGGCAGCCATACCTCTTCCATCAGCTATTCCTCCCGCAGCAATCACGGGAAGTGGACTAACTGCATCTACTATTTGAGGAACTAAACACATAGTGGTTATCTCCCCAATATGACCACCCGATTCCATCCCTTCAGCAATGATTAGTTTTATCCCTCGACGTAATAATCTTTTAGCTAATGCTACAGATGCTACTACAGGAATAGTCAAAATACCTTGATGGGCAAAGTCTTCGATTAACTCTCCCGGATTTCCTGCTCCAGTAGTGACCACTGGCACCTTTTCTTCTTTCACCACTTCGATTTGCTCTTTTACATAAGTGGACAAAAGCATCAAGTTTACTCCAAAAGGCTTATGAGTAAGGGATTTAGTTCTTCTAATCTCTTCTCGCAGACCTTCTCCAGTCATTCCTCCCGCTCCAATAATACCTAAACCTCCAGCTTCCGAAACCGCCGCTACTAAAGGTGCAGTGGACACCCAGGCCATTCCTCCCTGAAGAATGGGATACTTGATACCTAATATTTCTGTAACTCTTCCTCGCATAATCCACCTCTAACTTTTCAAACTTAGCTGGGAAAGACGTTCTCGAATTTTATCCACTATTCCTCTCTCTATCAATTCTTTAGCTCCTCTAATGGCGCTATTTATATCCTTTGCTCTGGAGCTACCATGGCAGATCAAACATACTCCTTCCACCCCTAAAAGAGGTGCTCCTCCATATTCACTCCTGTCTAACCTACGCCAGAATTCTTTTAGTTTTTCTTCTTCTTGAGGATTACCTACTTTTTGAGGAAGATGAGAGGAGATAAAAGCAATTAAGCCTTCTCCAAATTTCAAAAGAGCATTACCGGTAAAACCGTCGCAAACTACTACATCCACTTTTCCATCTACTATGTTGTGGCCTTCCACGTTACCAGCGAAATCAAAATGCAAAAAATCACTTTGAGAACGAAACAACTGATAAGTAGATTTCACCAGTTCGTTTCCTTTGCCCTCTTCTTCTCCAACATTTAAAAGCCCCACCCGGGGGTGAGAAAGATTTAAAACTATTTTAGCATATTCAGCCCCCATAACCGCAAAGTGAAGAAGATGTTTGGGTTTGCAATCCACGTTAGCCCCTACATCCAAAAGAACGGTACAGAGTTAGGGTTGGGTATAAGCGCAGTAATAGCTGGCCGTTCTATCTGAGCAATTCTTTTCAATTTCATCCAAGCAGCAGCCATAACTGCTCCACTATTTCCCGCTGATATAAAGGCGTCTATTTTTCCCTGAGCCAATAAGTCAATACCTTTTGCTATAGTTGAATCAGGTTTTTTCTTAAGAGCCTCAGTAGGCGATTCTCCCATACCCACTACTTGAGAAGCATTCTCAATGGGAAAACGCTCTTCGTCCATTCCCATTTGAGAATAGAGAGAAAGAAGCTCTTGCCGGGGACCTACTACCACTAAAGTATAATCAGGAGAATAAGCTTCCCGCACGCCTTTTATTATCTCCTCAGGAGCAAAATCTCCTCCCCACCCATCCACAGCAATCTTCATATTTCGCCTCTTTTATTCTTCGACCTTCACCACTTGTTTACCTTTATAGTAACCACAGGCCGGGCAAACCCGATGAGGTAGTTTAGGTTGATGACAATGGGGACAATCTACCAACTGAGGAGCTCTCACTACCCAATGAGTTCTTCTTTTATTACGTCGACAACGAGAAGTCTTATTAGTTAAATTGGCCATATCTTATAATACCTCCTCTCTTGCTTTCCATCGTGAATGGAAGATAGTATAGAATAATTTCCTCTCTATTGCAAATAAAAATAGAATTCTTCCTTTTGGAAAATGCTCATTTATAGAAACGAAAATAAAGGGCAATATCCCTTTTTTATTTTTGTCATTCCAGCATAACTCCTCAAAGATAAAAACTGAGAGGATAGACCCCTCAGATGCATGTGAAATCCTCCCGAGTCTATCCTAAAAACTATAAGTTTTCTTTAGACCAATCTTTTAAAATTGCCAACCGAGGATCTATGGCTTCTTCGCAAAAGCACCGTTCTCTATTCCGATTTGCTCCACAAATAGGACATATTCCCCGACAACCAGGAGAACACAAAGGTTTCATGGGTAAGTTCAGAAGGATGACTTCTTCTATCTCTCGCGTTATTTCTATGTAATTATCTTCCTCCCAAAAATATCCCACTTCATCAGCTTCACTGGCTTCCGCTTCTATATCAGAGGGGCGGTGAATGCGATTTAAATTTCGGTATTCCAAATAAAACACTGCTTTTATCTTCTGGAGCGAGGGTTCCAAACAACGAGAACAGGGCATCACTAAAGTTGTATCCACTGCACCCTTTACCAGAATCTCACCCCCACAATTGGTAAGAAGCGCATCTACCTTAACCGGTTGAGCAAAAGGTAGTTTCTCACCCTCCCAGGACAAAGAGGAAAAGTTTTCTTCTTCAACGTCCTGAAAAGTCCTCCCTACACTTTTTTTCACTTCCCCGATGTAAAGCCGCATCACTCTCACCTCTTTCTCTTGCCAGAACCCAGGTATCTCGAGCAATGATTAACTCTTCATTAGTGGGAATTACCATCACCGCTACCCGGGACTGGTCGCTACTTATAAAAGCCTCTTTCCTCCTCACTTTATTCCGCTCATCATCTATAAATATTCCCAAATGCTCTAATCCCTGGCAAACTGATTTTCTAATATAAGAGGAATTCTCCCCTATACCAGCAGTAAAAACTAAACCATCCAACCCTCCTAAAATAGCGTAATAAGAACCGATATATTTTTTAGCTCGATAAGCTATTAAATCTAAAGTTAGTTGAGCCCGATGATTAAAAGGAGCAGCATCTTCGATATCTCGAGTATCACTACTAATTCCTGAAACACCTAGTACCCCACTTTTCTTATTCAATATCTCATCCATCTCTTCAGCCGATAGATTTTCCTTTCTCATTAAGAACAGAGGTATAGCCGGATCTAAATCCCCCGAGCGCGTTCCCATCACCAGCCCTTCTAAGGGAGTGAGCCCCATAGAGGTATCTATAGATTTACCTCCTTTTATGGCTGCAAAACTCACCCCGCTACCCATATGGCAGGTGATTAATTTTAAATCGCGAAGATCTTTTCCTAACATTTTAGCTGCTCGCTCTGACACATATCGATGGGAAGTTCCGTGAAAACCGTATCTTCTGACCCGGTATTTTTCATAATACTCATAAGGAATAGCATAAATATATGCATATTCTGGCACAGTTCCATGAAAAGCAGTATCAAAAACTGCCACCTGAGGCACATCGGGCATTAATTCCTGGCAAGCTTCTATTCCTAAAATATTGGCAGGGTTATGTAAGGGACTCAGTTCAGCACATTCCTTGACAATCTTTAAAACTTCATCATCAATCAACACTGAACCGGTGAGCTTTTCTCCCCCATGTACCACTCGATGACCTATGGCTTCAATTCTATTAGTCTGAGTTTGTTCCCGAGTCAAAACTTCCATTACCCACTGCATAGCTACCCGATGATTAGAAACTTCTCTTTCTTCTACAAAACTATGGTTATCATTTTTGTGCTCCAAGCAAGAACCCGGTGTTCCAATTCTTTCTACTATACCTTTTGCTAATACCTGGTAGCTATCTTCCTCCTCCATACTGAACAGTTGATATTTAATCGTCGAGCTTCCACAATTGACCACCAGTATATTCAATTTTCTATCCTCCTAAAATTAAAATTGGGTTTGCAACACAGTAACGGCTATCTGGTCTACTATGTCTTCCGCCTTAGCTCCTCGAGAAAGGTCATTGACTGGTTTAGCCAGACCTTGCAAAATAGGACCGATAGCCGTAGCTTTAGCTAAGCGCTCGGTTAGTTTGTAAGAAATATTTCCAGCATCCAGGTCAGGGAAAATTAATACGTTAGCTCTCCCTGCCACCGGGCTTCCAGGCGCTTTTTTTTTGCCCACCTCAGGAACCAAAGCGGCATCACCCTGTAGCTCCCCATCTAAAAGCAATTGAGGATTCAAAGAGTGAGCAATGTTGGTTGCTTCTATAACTTTGTCCACCAGCTCATGCTTGGCGCTACCTTTAGTAGAAAAAGAAAGCATAGCCACTCGAGGCTCAGCATTCAAAAGAAAAGTAGCTGTGCGAGCGGTAGTAATGGCAATATGAGCTAATTCCTCAGCGTTGGGGTTGGGGTTCAATCCTGAGTCAGCATACAGAAAAGCACCATTCTCACCGTAAGGACAATTAGGAACTACTATCAAAAAGCAACTGGAAGCCAATTTAATTCCCGGTGCTGTTTTAATAATCTGCAAAGCTGGCCTTATAACATCAGGGCTAGACAAAACCGCTCCTCCTACTACTCCATCTATCCTACCCTCTCGCAACATCATACAGGCATAGTACATAGAACTTTTCAGTAAGTCCTCTGCTCCTTCCCGAGAAAGACCTTTGTTCTTTCTCAATTGGTAAAGGTCATCGACATAAAAATCTCTTTTCTCATCTTTTAAGTGGTTGACTATCTCTACCCTTGAAAGGTCCAGGTTGAGTTCCTGGGCTTTTTTAGCAATTGTTTCTTCTTCTCCTATAAGAACCACAGAAGCTACTTCTTCTTTTTGGGCTATTTCTGCTGCTTTTAAAACTCGCTCATCTTGACTTTCAGGTAAAGCAACTTTTTTCTTCAGTGCTTTAGCTCTTTCCCTAATCTTACTTAATATATCCATTTTATCTACCCCTTTTTATAATATTAAAATTCTTTTAATTACCTCACTACCAAAAATCTTAGTCCAAAGGGGAAATATCTTATTCAGAAAGAATTCCCCAAGGTGCGTTTTTACTAAATTTATCTCTCAACTTCTTTTCTACTGCAGGAGGTACTAACCCCCGGATACAACCACCAAAAGAAGCAATCTCTTTTACTATAGTAGAGTTAAGATAAGAAAACTCGGTGCTGGTAGGTAAAAACAAGGTTTCTATCTCGGGAGCCATTTTTCGATTGATGACGGCAATTTGAGTTTCATACTCATAATCGGAAATAGCCCTCAAGCCTCTAATGATTACCTGACACTTTTTTTCCCGAGCAAAGTTTACCAGCAAACCATCGAAAACATCTACTTCTACATTAGTAAAACACTTTACTGTTTCTTGAATCATTTCTTTCCTCTCTTCAGGAGTAAAAAGAGGTTGTTTGTGAGGGTTCTTAAGCACTCCCACTATTAAATGGTCAAAAATTTTTATTCCTCGTTCAATGATATCCAGATGCCCATTAGTTAAAGGGTCAAAGCTCCCCGGATATATAGCTATTAACACCGCTCTCACCCTGCCTGAGAATCAAGTTTAAAAGAGCCAAACACTAAAATACTTCTTCCATATTTTCTCCGATTTTTTATTTCCCAAAAATCAAAGTCCCGAAAAGGCTCTTGCTCTTCGGGATGACGAAATACTATTAAAGCATCCCCCAAAATCACTCTAAAATTATACAACTTTTTTAAAACACTTCCACTATTCATAGAAAAAGGAGGATCTACAAATACAATGTCTGGTTTAATTCCTCGAGAAGGAAAAGGAAAAGAATGCATAAAATCCTTTCTTAACACTCGCGCTCGGTCTTCAAAACCACAGGTTTTAATATTTTTCTCCAGAAGTGAACAAATATAGGGGTCTTTTTCCAGAAAATAAACCTGACTTGCTCCTCGACTTAAAGCCTCAAAACCCAGAGAGCCACTACCAGCAAAAAGGTCAAAAACCACACTTCCCGGTATTTCTTCTTGCACCATCTCAAATATTACTTTACGCAAAAATCCGGTCATAGGGCGAACTTTTTTCCCTGAAGGAGTAACTATTTTTCTCCCCTTATCTTCTCCTCCCACCAGATATAGGTAACCCATTAACTCACCTCTCCAAATTCCAGGTAACGGCCAAATCGCCGGTCAATCTCCTCTCTAAGAGAGCAATTTTCAGCTTCTTTTAGTTCGGGGTCTTTAGCCAGGATAATTTTCGCCTCTTCATTAGCTTTTTCTAAAATAGACCAATCTTCAAAAGGATCAGCTAAATGAAATTCGGGCACTCCGTGTTGTCTTACTCCATAAAACTCACCTGGCCCCCGAAGGCGAAGGTCTTCTTCGGCAATACGGAAACCATCATCGGTAGCTACCATTATCTCCATTCGTCGGCGAGCTTCTTCAGTATGAGCTTCAGCTAAAAGTAGGCAGAGACCCGCTGCTTCTCCCCTTCCTATTCTACCCCTCAACTGATGCAGTTGCGCTAAACCAAACCGCTCGGCATTTTCTATTACCATCACACTGGCATTGGGAATATCAATTCCCACTTCAATTACCGAAGTAGCTACCAGAACATCGATATCTCCTCGGGAAAAACGTTCCATAATTTCTTCCTTCTCCCGAGAGGGAAGCTTACCATGAATCATTTCTATTTCAAACCCTGAAAGCCAGGAAGAGCGTAAAAGTTCCGTCACTTCTACCACATTGCTAATTTCTTCTTCACTTTCTTCTATAGCTGGACACACTACAAAAGCCTGTCTCCCCTCCTCTAATTGCTTTCGCACTCGATTATAAGCCTTAAATCTTTCTTTAAGAGAAAAACAAAGAGTGGTAACTGGCTTTCTCCCTGCCGGTTTTTCGTCTACCACAGAAATATCCAGATCTCCATAGAGAGTCAAAGCTAACGTCCGAGGGATAGGAGTAGCAGTCATCACCAAAAGATGAGGAATAGAGGCTTTTTCTTTTAACCTTGCTCTTTGCAACACTCCAAAGCGATGTTGTTCATCTACAATAGCAAGACCCAATCGGGGGAAAATAATATTTTCTTCGATAAGAGCATGGGTGCCAATTACTAAATCTATCTCTCCTTCTTGTATTTTTTCTATCAACTTTTTCTTTTCTTTGTTAGTTCCTCCTTTAAGAAGACCCACTTTCACCCCCAGAGAAGATAACAAATCTTTAAACCGGTTATAATGTTGCTCAGCTAAAATTTCAGTGGGTACCATTAAAGCCACCTGTCTTCCTGAATCAATAACCTGGAGAGCTCCAATTAAAGCCACCAGCGTTTTTCCTGAACCCACATCTCCTTGCACCAATCGATTCATCAATCGTCCACTCACCAAATCATCATGAATCTCTTTTACTACCCTTTCCTGAGCAGAAGTTAAAGCAAAAGGAAGTTGAGCTAAAAATTTCTTCACCAGAGCCGAATCAGAAACACAAGGAGGAACCTCAAAAACTGTCAACTCTTGTCGGCGAATCTTTAAACTCAAAGCAAAGAGCAAAAATTCTTCAAAAATGATAGTTAAATGAGCCCTGCTACGTCGGGAGTTTAGTTCTCCTACTGAGGAGAGAGAGGGACGATGTAGCTCCTCTATAGCCGCTTTTTTAAGTAAAAATTTATACCGGGCCACCAAAGAAGGAGGAAGAATTTCCCTTACCTCCTCTAAATAATTATCCAGAGCATAATAAATTATAGACTGCAATTTTTTTAAGCTTAACCCTTCGGTAAGACTATAGATGGGGACTATTCTATCCCAGTCAGAATTTTCTCTATTCACCAACTGGTAGTCAAAGTTGGCTACTTCCCAGTTGCCAAAAGACCGACGAAAATTTCCTGAAACCTGAACTTTGGTACCTTTTCGCAGAATTTTCGATAAATAATTTCTATTAAAACACACCAAATTTATTTTCCCCGTCCCATCACTTACGGCAATTTTAAGCAGCGGTCCTCGTCGAGTGGCAATTCGGCTTTGAGAAGTAACCACACCCTGAATAGTTTCCCATCCTTCTCCCTTGAGTCGGGAAATAGGTTTTACCTCTCCTCGGTCCCGATAATAACGAGGGAAGAAAAAGAGGAGGTCTTCCACTGTTTTAATTTCTAAACGATTTAATTTCTTCTCTAAAGCTGGCCCTACTCCTTTAATGTATCTCACAGGAGTAGAAAGATGGTTCTCTTTTTCCGAAGAAGGTAAAACTAAAGGAGGAGCGATAGAACTACCATCATCACTTTGCGATTTCAACTTTTCCTCTATATCTTCCAATAGCTTTCTCCTCTCTTCCACGGTTAAGCTCTCGTATTTCAGAAGAGGGGTAGGAAAATCTTCTGCCTCTCCTCTCTCAGCAAGCCAGCTACCCAAAAAGTTACTAAATCCTCCAAAAACGGAGAGATTATCTAACCTCTGTTTTTCTCTTTCTATTATTTTTAATATTAATTCTTTATCCACTTTTTCTCTACTCATTTTTATATTTTAACCTATCTTGCATTATATCTCCAAAACTGCTATATTTTTATCCGGTTTTGAAAAAGGAAAGGAGTAATAGCTATGGCAAGATGTGAAATTTGTGGCAAAACCACTTCCTTTGGCAATAAAATCAGTCACTCTCACCGGGTAAGTGGAAGAATATGGCGTCCTAATATTCAAAAAGTAAAAGCAATTATAGATGGAAAATCTAAAAAAATAAGTGTTTGTACCTCCTGCTTGCAAGCAGGAAAAGTAAAAAAAGCTTAAATTATCAATTTTTATGTTGCCCTTAGGAACTCTGGTTAATGCCGGAGCCATTCTCATAGGTGGAACAGTAGGAATGATTGTCCGTTCTCGATTACCAGAACGGATATCGCTTATTGTTTTCCAGGGTATTGGCTTGTTTACCCTTTCTCTGGGTATATCTTTAGCCATAAAAACCCAGAATTTTTTGCTTTTAATATTCAGTATCGTCTTAGGTTCTATAATAGGGGAAGGGTTAAACTTAGAAAAAGGCCTTAACCACTTAGGAGAAAGGCTAAAGGTTCTTATCAAATCCAAAAACGACCGTTTTGCTGAGGGTTTAGTAACCGCTTTTTTGCTTTTCTGTATGGGTTCTATGACTATTTTAGGAGCTATAGAGGAAGGCTTAGGCAACCCTCCCCATCTTCTTTTAGCTAAATCAGTATTAGATGGCTTCTCCTCTATCGCCCTGTCTGCTTCTTTAGGAGCAGGAGTGATTTTCTCTATCATTCCTCTTCTTCTCTACCAGGGTGGAATAACCTTGTTTGCCAGCTCTTTGCAAGGTTTTTTTACCGATTCTCTGATATTAGAACTTACCGCTACAGGAGGATTGCTCCTTATAGGTCTCGGAATCAACATCTTAGAGATAAAAAAGCTAAAAGTGCTCAACATGCTACCCAGCCTCGTAGTGGTGGTAATTTTAAAAACGTTATTCTTCCCTAATTAAACCAAAAAACCCGGGTAATTGCACCCCAGAGGGGTTAACCGGAAAACTTCCCTTTCCCCAGTTTTTTAACTTGGCGCTCTATTTTTTGGAATTTTTATTTTCTCCCCAAAACGAATGGCATATAACACATTATCATATGTACCCCAGAAGGGTCGGAACAAAGCAGAGGGTCATGAACAAAGAGTTCGCTAGTTTTTATCCCTCCGATATATTCTATGCTGGCCAATATATTTTTACTAACGGAATAAGAGCTCTAGCCTCAGCATCAAAGTTATCGTAATATTGAATTATAAGTTCAACTAACATATCCAAATCAATCAAGGTTATAGGAATAGTGGAGCGTTCTGCTTCATATTTTGCATCTTTTGAGAACCCACCAGTTGAAACATACAAGCCCTTACTCCCTTGTCTTAATCCCCCGGTAAAGCTTGTTATCTCTTTCCTATCCACAGATCCAGATCTATGCTTTACTTGAACGATGATTTTCGGGTCTTCCAGTCCTAAACCATCGGGAGAAGCTTGGATGTCTTGCCCTCTATCTGGGCCTTTTGGTGATATTGTGGTCTTGTAGCCCATGCTTCTTAGAAGGCCTGCCACTATCTCTTGTGCCTCTTCCCAATCCAATTTCAAAACTTTGTCCTTAATAAACTCACGAGCTTTAGCAAGCATATCTTCTTTTATTGTGTCTAATTCCGCATCCTCGTTTTCAGTATCTTCTTCAGACTCCTCTTTATTTTTTAATAACTTGATTATTTCTTCTTCCGCTTCTTCAGTTAATTTAAAAATAGTAGAAATAGCTCCCAATGTATTTTTTGAAGAAGCAGATAGTTTATCTCTCGGAATTTCACCCAACCATTTTACCTTCCGTATATGAAAATACTCGCATATTTTAGTGTTATATTCACAATCACCAAGAATTTCCCCAACGAGATAAATTCTTTTTTCAGGGTTATATGTTATAACTTTGTCTCCTTTTTTAAAATCAAATCTAAACCTGCTAATTTGACTGGCAGAAATATTAAGTTTGCCCAATTTGTAATCTGGATATTTTTCTCTCACCATTTGCTTTATCTCTCCGGGCGTCGATAATTTTGAAAGGTCTCCAGTCTCATTCCAACCTATAGCCACTATTTCTTTACTTTTGAACTCATCGAATAAATGAGCATCTCTACCGGCTCTTACCATCCACATAGTTTTATGGTCGCTCATATTACTTCCTCCATTAAACATCGATATCCATATTACTTTCAGTTAAATGTCTACTTTACTTGCGTAAAGCTTATCTGAAGCGCAAGTCTTTCTATTACACACAGTAGCCCGGCCTATGACGCATTTACCTCATGTAATACCCAAACATTAGGCTCCGTGTACTCTCCCCTATTTTTCTCTATATTTATTCTAACAGGTTTCAAAGCACCTCGAATAACATATCTGCCAGTTTCAAAAAACTTCATATTTGTCCACTCTTCCCATTCATTTACCGTCCCGGTAATATACATTGATTTATGGCAAGGTTTTATTATCTTCCCTCCCAACCTAACGTGTACTCGCAACCATGGATCAAATGGTAACCCATCTTCTCTTTTCCACTTTATATAATTATCTATCGATGCTAAAGGATATTCACTTTTAAAAATAGGCCTAACTGGTGTAGTTACATATCTAAAACCATTATCACGAGTAAGAGATATCATTTCTTTTAATACCAGAGAGCTTATTCCCCTACCTTGATGTTTTTTACTTACCGCAATTTGAAGACCATTTAAAGTATTTGCTCTAATATTATTCAATTTATCATTAACACCTTTTCCCAATACCCAATCCCAACCTTTATCTGGTAACTTCTCAAAGGATTTATTCCAATAATAGGGTATACAATTTGCTATGCCTATAACCTCATCATCAGCCATCAAAGAAATTTGAAACTCCGGGAATAACTCAAATAATTTATGCCAATTCGCATTAGAAACTGGATCATGGAGCATAAATTCTGGCCATAATTCCGATGTAATTTCATTCTGTATCTTTTCCTGCTCAGGTATATTTTTCAATACTTTATATTGCATACATATTTTCCCTCTCTATAAAGCTGTTCCGAATAACGTTCCGAGAGCCGAAGACTCAGAATTTGGATGGGGAGTAAACGTCTTTTGATTTTCTCCACCAGTTTTTCATCTCTAAATATTTCTATCAGGTAGTCAGACATTATTTATTTCTCCTATTCCTTTGTAAGTGAAATGGGGCATACAGAGCGAACTGCATATATTGCACTATCAAAACTGCCTATAATTTTTGTTATTTCGTGTAGTAAGGAGTTTAGGGTAAACAAATTGTTAAACCGGAATTGGGACCGGCTGGTATCCCAAGGGCAGGTTCCACACCCTGCGATTTTCTAAGATCTTCCAGTAAAGTTTTAGCAGCAATTCTTGTCCCAATCCTTGCTTGAGATTCTGGACGAGGTTGCTGAACCTCCTTCCCTCTATAAACAAGTACTTCACTAATACCTTCGGCGATTGCTCTCGCACATAGCCCTCTTGCGTAAAAACGGTTAAACTCACCTTCGGCCAGAATTTCAGGTGCATTCACTGGAACTTTTTTCGATTTCATTTCCCCACTTCGTGTTCTACTTTCCTCACACGATTTCATATAATCTCTTATCTGGTCGGCTAGCCAATCATCATTAAAGCTCATAATAGCTTTTCTTAAAAGCTCAGCCCACTTTGATTGTCCTGTTAAATTCAGCCGTGGGCTTAGGTATAGGCTTCCACTAGCAATATCTCTTTCTAGTTCTTCAAGCATAAACTTTCGCGTTTGTTCATCAAGATTTTTATAAGAAATGCCCATCCTTATTTCCTCCTTTATGTTAATACCGTAAGTATTTCGCCTAACATTCCAAGCGTATACGAAGTTCCACTTTCAGTAGAACTTGGGCGAATGAAGTGAGCCATACACACTGTGTTAGGTATCATCCTCATCAAATTCTCTTTTGATTGCAGCCAGAATGTCTCCAAACGTTTCCGCAATATTCCCTTTTGAGTAACGAATCTGATTGAGTCCGTGAATGTTGGAGAATTCTTCTATCTCTTTTGATATGACGGCAATTGCACGTCTGAATCCTAATCGGCCTTGGAACAAACCGAGCTCATGAATAACATTTTCACGTGCGTGGAATCGGCCTTGACTATCCTTATCTTCAGGCGTAAAAACCAGGAGAGCAAAAGAACTCTCTGTAAGCATTTGTTCAAGCACTTCTTTAATTGACAAACCAGCACGTGACCCTACTTCATAAGCGATTACTTCAAATCCGTGTTTTTCGTGTAGATGATCTTTGAGATCTCGCCAATCACCGCTTTTGCCATGTCCTATAAATATTTTTACTCTTTCGTTGAGCGATGGACGTGGTGGCAGTGGAACTTTATTTGTATCTACATTCTTTTCAAAGACTTCATATACAGCTTCAACCTCAGACCTACTTGGGAGAGAAATATCCATCTTAGTACCAATACCCCAACTATAACTATAAGCGTTTAGCTCAAAGATACCCGGGACGTCATGTTGCTCACTTAAAATAGCATCAGCAAAACCACGACGGTACTCTGCAAAGAATTCGTCTTTTTCTTCATAGTTCCAACTCTCTTCTCCCCTGTCGATCCGGTACATCGAGAAGTAAGATTTTTTCCTCTCTTCTGGAAGTTTCTCAACGAATATGCGATATGCTTCAATGATAACTTCAGGTGGAAATATGACCCTATCATACCTTTTTCTTTTTTTAGGCATAATTTTTCACCTCACACGTTTGGAAGATGGCACACAACTCGTTCATAGACAAAGGACTTCGCTTTTTTCGTCATTGGGCACCTCTTCCTTTCAGGTTTAAACTATCTAATAGAGTTAACCATTCCGGCTGCAACACGTCTCTGGTTTTATTTCTTCAAACAACCACATTTCAGGTTTATATTCGGTCCCACATCACTTCAAAACACCCAGAGCCCTCTTTAATAGCAATGGGCATCAGCCTTTTTCTCTCTAGAGCCTCTGATGCGAATTAATGTTTATTTCACATTCCAACTGATGAAAGAATTGCTGCAACTTTTCCCCGGATCGAATGATAGGCAGCGTTTGTCTTTGCGAGGTCTGCGAGGTCTTTTAGCTCATATATAATTTCTTTTTGAGCATTATATCATAGTTAAAATTTAATGGTATCTACGTAAATCCACCGACTTACCATCCGGTTTTAGCAGCACATAAATTGTTAGATTATGCCTATAATTTCTTCATTCTATTTTATGCCTCATTTTATCACTGCTCATTTCTGTCACCACGAGTACGAACAACTTGCAGCAATTTTCTCTTGGATCATCGCAAGTAAGGGACAGTCTATGACATAAGATAAGAGTGGAGTAGATAGTAAAATATAAGGGGAAATATCCCCTCATAACTCCCCCAAAAGCAAAAACTCCAAAACAAACATAAAAGACAATGACCACAGAGAAAGACAAAGTCTTTCTCTGTGGGTGGCGACCTCTTTTTCCATTAAGCCCTAAAAAATTAAAGGCAAGTTAGATAGGGCTAAAAACTCGAGATCGCCACGTCGCTGGGGTGTATTTCCCCCAGCGCTATAGTTTTTAGTCTTTTCCATCTACTTTGC
>JARRCQ010000007.1 GCA_029982105.1 Candidatus Atribacteria bacterium
GCGCTTCTGTGCCACCGCTGCAGAGCTTTTCCCTTCCATTTTGACGCTGCTCGAGCAGTAGCGCTTTACACTTCTCCTCTCCGGGATTGTATCCACGCTTTTAAATATCAAGGTTTTATCTCTTTTCGCTTTCTATTTGGTGAGCTACTTTGTGAGTACTTAGAGGAAAACCCTTTTTGGAGAGAAGTAGATGCTCTTTTACCTGTTCCCTTACACCCTGCTCGCCTTAAAGAGCGGGGATTTAACCAATCGCTTATTCTTGCTGAGGAAATTGCAAAACGTTTTCCTCTTCCCATTATTTCTAAAGGAGTAAGGAGGATAAGACCTACCTTGCCTCAAGTGGGCTTGAAAGTTAAAGAGAGAAGAAAAAATGTGCAAGGAGCTTTTGAAATAAAAGAAGCCCATCTTTTCCAGAATAAACGAATTCTCATAGTTGATGATGTCCTGACCTCTCGCTCTACTGTGGATAGTTTGAGTCAGACCTTAAAAAAAGGAGGAGCAGGGGAAGTTTTGGTTTTAGCTCTCGCTTCCGGAAAATGAATTTTTATTCTTAAAATAAATATATGTTAGTTTTTGAAAATTTGGTTATAAAGTTCATCGGTTATTTACTAATGAATTTGAAATAAAAGATTAATTTTCAGCAAAAATACTTGATTAAAATTAAATCTGTTGTACAATATTTTTGAAAGATTATTCTATTTTTGAATATCAATTCAAAAAGGGAAGAAAATGAATAATTCTGATTTAGAATTAGTCACCCGCGTTTCCTGGCTTCATTTTATGGAAGGAATGACTCAGCGAGAAATCGCTCGCCATTTGAACATTTCTCAACCCAAAGTAGCTCGTCTCATCGACCGAGCCCAGAAAAGTGGAATAGTAAAAATTTCTATTGAATCTCCTTTAGCTAACTGTCTTTTAATAGAAAAAAAATTGCGTGAACTTTTCCCTTCTCTTGAGGATAGCTTGGTAGTTCCTGCTTCTCCCCAGCGAGACTTGTTTGAAACCTTAGGGCAAGCAGGAGCTTGGTATTTAGAGAGAGTTCTAAGTGATGGAGATTTGGTAGGTATCGCCTGGGGAAGAACCTTAAAACAGGTAGCTTCGTCGGTTAAGTCCGCTTCGGTTAAAAATCTTAAGTTTGTTACTTTGGTAGGAGGACTAACCACTTCGGCTTCGCTAAATCCTTACACTATCGGAGAGAAGTTGGCTTCTATTTTTGAAGGGGAATGTTATTATCTTTATGCTCCAGCAGTTGTAGAAACAGAGGAAATTCGTGATTTTTATCTCCGAGAGCGAATTAATCAAAAAACTCTTGACTTGGCTCGTCAGGCCAAATGGTCTCTTTTGGGTATTGGGGCAGTTGACCCTCATTACTCTATCTATGCTCTGACTGGTTTTATCGACTATCATGAGTGGGAACTTTTGCTTCAAAAGGGAGCAGTGGGAGATATGGTGGGTCAATTTTATAACCGAGAAGGAGAAATCATTGATACTCCCCTGCATCGGAGAACTGTGGCTATTCCCTTAGAAGATATCCGCCATATGCCCCATGTAGTTGGTATTGCCGGAGGAGATAATAAAGTAGAAGCTATTTTAGGGGCTTTACGGGGTGGTTTTATTAATATTCTTATTACTGATGAAGGAACAGCTTTAAAAATTATAGAAAGAGGGGGACAAAATGAGTGAAATAACCTGCATAGGAATATTGGTAGCTGACTTGGTAGGACGTCCTATTGACCGCTTTCCAGAAAAAGGAAAACTAATGTTAGTAGAAGATATGGAGCTCCATGCTGGGGGATGTGCTCATAATACCGGAGTGGATTTAAAGAAATTGGGAGAAGAAGTAAAAGTAGTGGGAAAAGTGGGAAAAGACGGATTGGGAGAGTTTATGATCAATTCTCTGTGTCGCCATGGAATTGATACGGGAGGAATTTCGGAAGATGATAATAATTATACCTCAGCTACTATGGTGATAGTAGATAGTCGGGGTGAGCGAACTTTTCTTCATTATCCAGGAGCCAACCGAGGTTTGCGAGGAAAAGATATAGGGGATAGTTTTTTAAGTAATTCACAAATAGTGCATATAGCAGGGAGCTTTCTTATGCCTGGTTTTGATGGGGAAGAAACGGCTGAAGTATTGCAAAGAGCAAAAAATTTTGGGGTTATTACTTCCTTAGACACTGCCTGGGATGATACGGGAAAATGGTTTTCTACTATTGAACCTGCTCTCCCTTATATTGATATTCTTCTCTCCAACCGTGACGAAGCTCACCATATATCAGGAAAAACTAATCTCCCTGATATCGCTCAATTTTTTATGGACTATGGAATAAAAGTAGTGGCTATTAAAATGGGGGAAGAAGGCAGCTTTATTATGACTAAAGAGGAAAAAGTTTTAGTTCCTCCTTTTTCAGTGGTAGCAGTAGATGGAACAGGGGCAGGTGATGCTTTTTGTGCCGGGTTTTTGGTGGGATACCTGCGAGGCTGGGACCTCTACGAAACGGGTCGTTTTGCTAATGCTTGTGGAGCTATGTGTGTTAGAAAAATGGGGGCCACCGAAGGGGTAGGAAGTTTAGAAGAAACCTTAGCTTTTATTGAAGAAACTGAAGGAAAGAATAAATGAAAAAAGGAATACAATTTGGAGCAGGTAACATTGGACGGGGTTTCATTGGTCACTTGCTTTGGGAATCAGGTTTCGAGATTATTTTTGTGGAAGCCAGAGAAGACCTGGTCCAGTTATTGAATGAGCGAAAATCTTATCCTTTGCGTCTTCTCCGAAAAGACGGGAAAGAGGAAGACTTAATAATAGATAACCTCAGAGCCTTTTCTACCCAAGAACAAGATAAAGTAGCTAAAGAAATAAAGGAAGGAGATGTGGTATTTACTGCTGTGGGAGTAAAAAATCTTCCTTTTATTGCTCCTCTTTTAGCTCAAGGATTAGAATTGCGTTCTCGAGAGGGTGATTTTTTAAATATCTTTCTCTGCGAGAACTTAAAAGATGCTCCGCAACTATTGAGGAGAGAAATAGAAAAATATCTTTCTCCCACCGGTAAAAAATTTTTGGAAGAGAGAGTGGGATTGGTGGGAACAGTAGTAGCTAGAATGGTGCCAGTTATGGGAGAGCGCTACGGAGTAGAGGACCCTCTTTTTGTGGTAGCGGAATCTTACCATCACTTGCCCTTTGATGCTCAGGCGGTAAAAGGAAAAGTACCAGAAATAACTGGTCTGAAAGCGGCGAGCAATTTTCCGGCAGAAGTAGACAGAAAATTATTTATCCATAATTTAGGTCATGCTACTTTAGCCTATTTGGGATACCACAAAGGTTATACCTATATCCATGAAGCCATAAAAGATGAAGAAATAAGAAAGGTTCTCGATGGAGCTTGGGAAGAAGTTTCTCGGGCTCTCTTGCGGAAATATCCCGATTTAGACCCTCGAGAACACCAAGAGTTAGTAACGGACTTGCGAGAGCGGTTTGCTAACCATTTGCTTTTAGACACCCTAGAGCGGGTAGGGAGGGAGCCTCTGCGAAAGTTGGCACCTGAAGACCGTCTGGTAGGGGGAGCAAACTTGTGTCTCTCGCAGGGGATTTTCCCTCATTATATAGCTATAGCTTGTGGAGCGGCTCTGGCCTATGACTGTTATCGTGATGAAGAAGCGATGAAGCTGCAAAAAATGATTCAGGAAGAGGGAGTAGAAAAAGTGGTAGAGGAAATATGTGGGGTAAAAACAGAGAGTGAATTAGGTCAGGCCATTGTTTCTGCTTATAAAAATTTTTCACGAGAAAGGAAGGAGTGGAAATAAATGAAAGCAGCAGTATTTTATAGACCAGGTGATATAAGGATAGAAGAGCGTCCTGTGCCATCTGTGGGAAAGGGGGAGATCCTCCTTAAAGTAGAAGCCTGTGCCATCTGTGGGACTGATGTACGTATTTTTCGTCATGGCCATCACAATGTTCATCCTCCCCAGATTACCGGGCATGAGATTGCTGGAGTGATTGCTGCTTTAGGAGAAGGGGTGCGGGGATATAAAGAAGGAGAGAGAGTAGCTGTAGCTCCTATATTGCACTGTGGAGAATGTTTTTATTGCCGGAGAGGATTACCTAATCTCTGTTTGAATTTTGAAGCTCTGGGATACCATCATCCTGGGGCATTTGCTGAGTATATGGTAGTTCCAGAGCGGGCGCTACGAGGAGGAAACATCAATCGTATTCCCGATAACCTATCTTTTGAGGAAGCTAGTTTAGCTGAGCCTCTGGCTTGTGCCTTGAATGGAGAGTTGCTCTCTCAGGTAGGAGTAGGAGATTATGTTTTGATAGTGGGAGCAGGTCCGGTGGGATGTATGCATGTAACGCTCTCTCGTGCTTTAGGGGCGAGTAAAGTTATAGTTTCAGAAGTTCAAGAAAAGAGACTTTTGATGTCCCAGGAGTTTGGAGCGGACTATTATATTAATCCGGAAAAAGAAAACTTAAAGGAAAAGCTTCTCCAGATTACCGAAGGTGTTGGCCCTACAGTGATAATTGTTGCTGCTCCAGCCCGAAAAGCTCAAGAAGAAGCTGTGGATTTAGCTGCTTCTCGAGGGCGAATTAATTTTTTTGGGGGTCTTCCGGGAGATAATAAAATAGCTCACTTAGATAGCAATCTTATTCATTATAAAGAACTTTTTATTCATGGAACTTCTGGCTCTACTCCTCTTCATAATGCCTGGGCTTTAGAAATGATGGCGGCGGGTAGAGTAGAAGGGAAAAAATTAATCAGTAAAGTGGTGAATTTAGATGAGCTTCCTCAAGCACTTGAAGAAGCGGAGAGTGGAAATTATTTAAAAATAGTGGTAAAACCTGGAATAGGAGGATAGAGATGGAATCTAAAGACAAACTTATTAAAATGTATCGGGATATGGTGCGAATTCGCCGTTTTGAGGAAACGGTGAGCGATCTCTTTAGCCAAGATAGGATTAGAGGTACTACCCATCTTTATATTGGAGAAGAAGCTGTGGCAGTGGGAGCTTGTAACGCCATCAATCCTGATGATTATATTACTTCCACTCACCGAGGGCATGGGCACTGCATTGCCAAAGGTGCTACCTTAGACAAGATGATGGCTGAGCTCTTTGGTAAAATTACCGGCTATTGTAAAGGTAAAGGTGGGTCTTTACACATTGCTGACCTTAATGCTGGAAATTTAGGAGCTAATGGTATTGTGGGTGGAGGAATCCCCATTGCTGTGGGCTCAGGGTTAACTGCTAAATATAAAGATACGGGAAAGGTGACGGTGTGTTTTTTTGGTGATGGAGCAGCAAACACTGGAGCTTTTCACGAAGCCTTAAATTTAGCTGGAGTGTGGAAACTACCAGTAGTCTTTGTTTGTGAAAACAATCTTTATGCTATGTCTGTGCCGGTTAAAGAAGCTTTTCCCATTCAAGATATCGTAGAAAGAGCCCAATCTTACGGAATGCCTGGAGTGATAGTAGATGGTATGGATGTTTTAGCGGTAAAAGAAGCGGTGGAAGAAGCAGCCAAAAGAGCCCGTCGAGGGGATGGTCCTACTTTGATTGAATGCAAAACCTATCGCTATTTGGGGCATTCTAAAAGCGACCCCCGGGCTTACCGGACTAAAGAAGAAGAAAATCAATGGAAAGAAAGAGATGCTATAAAACGATATAAAAAATGGTTGCTGGATAATGGAGTGGCAACAGAAGAAGAGATAAAAAAGATTGATGAAGAAGTAGAAAAAGAGGTAGAAGAAGCAGTAGATTTTGCTGAGAAAAGCCCCTATCCCCCACTGGAAGAAATCACTAAAGATGTATATGTAGAAGAGGATTTTGCCGAATTGGAGAGAAAGAAAGGAACTAAAGTAGTAAAAGGGATAACTGAATGGAATGGGGAAGTGAGAACTATAACTTACCGGGAAGCACTCAATGAAGCACTAAGGGAAGAATTAAAACGAGATGAAAATGTAGTATTGCTGGGAGAAGATATTGCCCTCTATGGAGGAGCTTATGGAGTAACTCGAGGCCTATGGCAGGAATTTGGAGGAGAGAGAGTCCGCAATACTCCTATATCAGAAGCGGCTATTGTGGGCTGTTGTGTGGGTTCTTCCATCACTGGTTTACGGCCGGTAGGGGAAATTATGTATGTTGATTTTGTTGGTTTGTGTATGGACCAATTGGTGAATCAAGGAGCTAAGATCCGGTATATGTTTGGAGGAAAGGCTCGAGTTCCTATGGTTATTCGCACCGAAGGTGGATGTGGTCGCTCTTCAGGTGCTCACCATGCTCAAAGCCTGGAGGCCTGGTTCTTACATACTCCAGGGCTCAAAGTAGTGATGCCTGCTACTCCTTTTGACGCCAAAGGTTTGCTTAAAGCTGCTATTCGGGAAGATAACCCAGTGCTCTTCATTGAACACAAGATGATTTATAACAGTCAAGGTCCTGTTCCTCCTGAAGAATATATAATTCCTCTGGGAGTGGCAGAAGTGAAAAGAGAAGGTAAAGATGTAACTATCATTGCCTATTCTCGAATGCTCCTTTTTGCTCTTCAGGCAGCAGAGACTCTTGCTCAGGAGGGAATTGAAGTGGAAGTGATAGACCCTCGCACCCTTTCACCTTTGGATATGGAAACTATTGCTCAATCGGTTCGAAAAACTAACCGGGTGGTTATCGTTCATGAAGGATGCAAAACCGGAGGAGCAGGAGCAGAGATAGGAATGAAAATTCAAGAAGAGCTTTTTGATTATTTAGATGCTCCCGTAGTTCGCTTAGGTGCGGCTGATGCTCCGGTTCCTTGTAGTAGATATTTAGAAGATAACTCTATTCCCCGACCGGAGAATATAGTTGAAGCAGTGAAAAGTTTAGTGAGGAGGTAGTGGTGTGGCTAAAGTAGAATTGGGCATTAACAATTGTTTTGCTTTAGGTCGTTATCCGGAGCCGGAGGAATGGCTCCGGATAGTCAAAGAAGAACTGGGTTTACAACATGTCCAGTTTTCTTTTGACCTTTTAGACCCGGTAATCATTGATGAGGAGATAGTAAAAGAAAAGTGTGCTTTTATTCGCCGCTTAGCTGAAGAATGGGGAGTAAAAATAGACACCGCAGTCACCGGAGAAGCGGCTCACAAGTTTAATTTGCTTTTAGACCCTGACCCGGGGATGCGTCGCTCGTATCTGCGATGGTATGAAAAAATGGTGCGAGCTGCTTCTCTTTTGGGAGCGAATGGCTCAGGTATTTATATGGGAAGTTTGAGCAACAAAGATGTCGCTGACCCTGAGAGAAAAGCATATCTAACTGAGGTGCTTATAGAAGAAATTGCTTACTTAGCTTTTGTTGCTCAGGAAGCGGGACAGAAATATCTTTTGTGGGAACCTATGTCTCTTCCTCGAGAAATGCCATCTACCATCGATGAGACAAAAAAATTGTGGGAACGAGTGAACAAGAAATCCCGTATTCCAGTGCTTTTGTGTGTTGATGTGGGACATGGTTATTATCGCTCCTCAGACCCTCGAGACCTGGATTATTACTCCTGGCTTCGAGAGCTGGCTCATCTTTCCCCTTCCATTCATATGCAGCAGACCGACCGAAAAGGGAGTCGACACTGGACTTTTACCGAAGAAAATAATGCTCAAGGAGTAATCGCTCCAGAGCGGGTTTTGGAAGCTATTGAAGCTTCAGGGGCGAAAGAAGTGGTTTTAGTGTTTGAGTTTTTCTTTTCTGCCCATGCTCTAAGTGATGAGAGCGCTTTAGATGGTATGAAAAAGAGTGTAGATTACTGGAAGAAAGCTTTGGCTCGTTTCTATGGAAAGTAAAACCCGATTATATTTAATTATTTTCTTAGCTTTTTACTTTTTAGCTGTTTCTATGATCATCACTGGGGCAGTTATCCCCCGGTGGATGGATGACTTTTCGGTATCGGCCGGCCGAGCAGGCCGGCTCTTTTCCTTTTACTATCTTCCTTATACTATCGTTACTTTTAGTAGTGGTTTGCTTTCTCAGCGCTGGGGCAAAAAGATAGTTTTACTTTTAGGGCAAGCTTTTTTAGCCGGGGGATTTTTTGCTGTTAGTGCTTCTACCTCTTTTTCTTTAATAGAATGGGGATTGTTTCTTTTAGGGATAGGAGGAGGGTTTTGTGAAGCTCCTTTTACTGCTCTTCTTTCTCAAATATTCCCAGGAGAGGAAGGCTATGCTCTCAATTTATCTCAAATTTCTTTTGGTCTGGGAGCAGCCAGTGCTCCATTTCTGGCTGGATTTTTATTAGAGAAGGGTTTTTCCTGGAGGCTATTTTATCTTGTTCCAGGGTTGGTTACCCTGTTAATTTTTGTTCTCTTGAGTAGAGAAAGATTTCCTCGAGAAAAAAGAATCACAGAAGAACACTATCTTTTGGGGCCGAGAGGCAATGGCTTTATAATAGCGAGTCTTTTAGCTATGTTTCTTTATGTAGGAGCAGAAATTGGTTCTTCTTCCTGGATAACTACCTATTTAGTTAAAGGTCTAGGAAGCAATTTATCCTGGGGAGGAGTAGCTCTGGCAGTTTTCTGGGGTGCCTTAACCATAGGAAGGTTTGTTTTTGCTTTTCTCTCCCGCTCTCTTTCTTATCCTATTATTTTGCGTTTTTCTTCTCTTTTGAGCTTGGGTTTTCTTCTCCTTCTCAACTTTACTCATGAGATACAATGGGCTGTTTTAGCCTTAGGAGGAGTGGGGTTTGGCTATTCTGCTATCTGGCCTTTGATAGTGGCTTGGGTAGCACAGAAAATGGGGGAAAAACAAGAGGGAGCTATTGGTTTTGTAGTAGCCTTTGGAGGTTTGGGAGCAATGTTTTTTCCCTGGTTAGGAGGAGTTGTAGGAGAAAAATGGGGACTTTCTTATATTTTCTGGATAGTTTGGGTTTTAGTGTTATTTTTATGGTTGGTTTTTCATTCTTTTTATTTTAAAGAAGGGAGTGAAGAAATTGGCTCTGGTGGGGATAGATGTAGGGACGAGTGGGTGTAAGGTAGTAGCTTTTTCTGAGGGGGGAGAAATTCTCGCTTCTGGTTATGAAGAATATCCTTTTTTGACTCCTCGTTCCGGATGGTTAGAATTGGACCCGGAGAAAATTTGGGAAGCAGTGATAAATTCTTTAAAAAAAGTAGTAAACAAAATAGGAGACACCATAGATGC
Organism: Candidatus Atribacteria bacterium; assembly: GCA_029982105.1. Classification (GTDB taxonomy): domain Bacteria; phylum Atribacterota; class Atribacteria; order Atribacterales; family Caldatribacteriaceae; genus Sordicultor. The sequence goes on from JARRCQ010000007.1 coordinate 9,143, forward strand.
AATAGGAGTTAATTCTCACGGTGAAACCCTCATTCCTCTGGGAAGTGATGGCCGGGCTCTCTATCGAGCGATAGCCAATTTTGATACTCGGGCGGAAGGATACATAGATTTTTGGAGAGAGCGCCTGGATCCTTTTCAGGTTTTTCAAATTACTGGTATGCCCCTTCATGGGATGTATACCGTAAATAAAATTCTCTGGCTTAGAGATGAAAGACCGGATATTTTTGAGAAGGTGGATAAATTTTGCTGTGTGGAAGATTTTGTTCTCCATCGCCTCACTGGGGAAGAGCCAACTATTGATTATTCTTTAGCCGCTCGTACTATGATGCTGGATGTGGTACGTAAGGAGTGGTCGGATGAAATTTTACGTCTTGCTTCTTTAGATAAAGACAAGCTTCCTCGCCTTCTTCCTTCTGGGGAAGCAGTAGGATATCTACGTCCCTCTTTAGCTCAAAGTTTAGGCTTATCATCTTCAGTTATGGTAGCGACCGGAGGTCATGATCAGCCTTGCGGGGTTTTAGGCTGTGGGGTGAGAAAAGCAGGAGAAGCGATGTATGGAATGGGGACTTCAGATTGTGTAGCTTTAAATCTGGGAGAAAAGCCTCGTCTTACTCGAGAAATGATGGAAAACAGTTTTTGCTGTTATCCCCATGTGGTGGAAAATTCCTACCTTACTCTCTCTTACATTGCTTCAGGTGGTTCAGTTTTGCGCTGGTTTCGAGATACTTTTGGTGGTGAAGAAAAAGAAATAGCAAAGAAGGAAGGAAAAGACCCTTATCAAGTTTTGATTGATACCATTCCTTCTCACCCTGCTTCTCTTTTTCTTTTGCCTCATTTGGCTGGCTCTGGAACTCCCTATCTCGATGGTTACTCTCGAGGAGCACTTTTAGGTCTAACTTTGGGAGCAAGCAAGGGGGAGGTAGTCAGGGCTATTTTAGAAAGTCTTACCTATGAGATGAAAATTAATCTGGATTTATGGGAAGAATTTGGTATTCCTCTATATAATTTGCGAGCAGTGGGAGGAGGAGCTCGCTCTTCCTGCTGGCTTCAAATTCGAGCCGATATTTTACAAAAACCTCTTTTCCCCCTCTTTACTGAAGAGGCAGTAGCTTTGGGGAGTGCTATGTTGGGGGGGAAAGCTCGAGGTGTGTTCTCTACCTTGGATGAGGCTGTAGAGGCTATGGTAAGATTTGGAAAAGAGATTTCTCCTTCTTCGGATAAAGAAGAGGCCTACCAGATTAGATATAAAATTTATCAGAAAATTTATGGAGCGATTAGAGAAATAAACGAGGAAATCAGTAAGTCACTATAAAAGCAAAAATACTCTCAGGAATTCCACCTTTTATAAAGAAACGAGAGTAAAATATAAGTATTAAATAAAAAAGTTTAGGCGCACCTTGAAAAGTGAATAATAGACTATAAGGGGGCTTGCTCTCCTTCTTTTTTCTGTCATCGCAAGTAAGAGCAGCCTGCGGCGTAAGATTAAGAGAACAATAAAAGGGAAAATACGCCCCCTTATGACCCCCAAAAGGCAAAAAAACTTAAAAAACCAAAGACTACTGAGGAAGATAAAACCTTCCTCAGTGGGGCAAGCCCCCCTTATAACCCCCTTCTTGTTTGTCACCCCTGATGTTTCTATCAGGAATCTATATTATTTAAGGACAGAAGCCTTTAGATTCCCGACTAAATTTCGGGAATGACGAAAAGAGTGGATGCCTGATAGAGGATTTCGGGCATGACAAAAAGAACAATGAGGGTGACAATGATAGTTATTTAGTTCAAAACTGCTAAAAAATTTTGGAAAATTCCAAAACTTAGATAAAAGGAGGTTTGTTTACTATGAAAAGTAAAGGTTTTGCTACTGGAGTATGGGTATTTGGTAGTTGTCCAGATCGTTTTTGCACCAAAGGCTACAAAAAGGAAGTTTCCTTAGAAGAATCTCTGGATAAAATTGCCTCGATAGATGATTTGCGAGGGTTAATGATGCACTATCCTGCGCCTCTCAATGAAGAGAATGCTGAATATGTGAAGAAAGAGATAGAAAAAAGAGGGCTGAAATTAGCTTCCTGTGATGTAGATCTGTTTAGTAGCCCGGAATTTTCTTGGGGGGGGCTGATGTGTGAAAAGGAGATAAGGAAAAAAGCTATAGAGATGAGCAAAAAAGCTATGGACATAGCAGAATATTTAGGGGCAGACGTGATGAATCTCTGGCCCGGACAAGATGGCTTTGACTATCCTTTTCAAATTAATTACCGAGCTCAATGGGACCTTTTAGTAGACGCCCTTTCGGAGATAGCCAGTCACAATCCCCGGGTGAAATTGAGTTTGGAATATAAATTGCGAGAGCCCCGCACTCATTCTACCATAGCCAATGCTGGGTTGGCTCTGTTTCTATCTCAAACAATAGGCCAAAACGTAGGAGTGACTATTGATCTCGGGCACTCTTTCAATGTTAAAGAATCACCAGCTAATGTAGTAGCTCTTTTAGATAAGTATGGTAAACTTTTTGCCCTGCACCTCAACGATAATTTCCGAGATTGGGATGATGATATGGCAGTAGGGAGCGTCCATTTCTGGGAAACTTTGGAGTTCATTCATTACCTCTACCTTTCTAACTATGAAGGGTGGTTAGGATTGGATATTTTCCCCTATCGAGAAGACCCGGCTTTGGCTTGCCAATTCAGCATAAAAATGATCAATTACTTTTTAGAAATAGTTCAAAAAATGGATAAGAAAAAACTGGAGGCGCTTCAAAAAGAGGCAGATGCTTTATCGGCTCTTCAATATATAAAGAGTTTGCTTTAGAGAGGAGGAGAGGCTTTGAGCTATCTGGGGATAGATGTGGGAACCACGGGGTGCAAAGTGGTAGCTTTTTCTGAAAGCGGAGAGATTATTGCTCGTTCCTATCGAGAATATCCTCTTTATTATCCGCAGACAGGGTGGATAGAGATAGATGCTGAAGAAGTTTATCGAGCGGTAGAAAATAGTTTACAAGAAGTATCCCAAGACTTACAAAATGACCCTCCTCGTAGTTTGGCTATTTCCTCTCAAGGAGAAGCGGTAGTTCCAGTAGGAGAAGAAGGAGAGTGTTTGGCACACAGTATTGTAACTTTTGACCAGCGAGGAGATGAATTTGTTCCTTTCTGGGAAGGAAAAATTGGTCGAAAGCGCTTTTTTGAACTTACCGGAACTTCTCTTTCTGGGATTGGAACGGTGAACAAAATACTATGGTGGAAAAAATATAAACAGGACGTCTTTGAGAAAGCCCGCTATTTTTTGTGTTTTGAAGATTTTATAATGCATCGCTTAGGAGTAGAACCAGCCATTAGTTTTTCTCTGGCCGGAAGAACTATGATGTTTGAGGTTCGAAAAGAAAAGTGGTCGGAAGAAATCCTTTCTTTAGCGGGGATTGACCCGGTACGTTTAGCTCGTCCTCTTCCTTCTGGGGAAATAGTGGGGGAGGTAGCTTCTTCCTTTGCTCAAAAAATGGGATGGAAAGAGAAAGTTATAGTAGCCACCGGAGGTCACGATCAGCCCTGTGGAGCCTTGGGTTCAGGAGTAATTAAACCAGCTCTGGCTATGGATGCCACGGGGACGGTAGAATGCATAGCTCCGGCGCTGGGAGAATTAGTTCTCAGCCCGGTTATGGAAGAAAACAATTTGTGTTGTTACCACCATGCTTTTCCTTCTCTTTATCTTACTATGGTTTATAATTTTACCGGAGGAGCGCTCCTGCGCTGGTTCCGAGATAATTTTGCTCAAAAAGAAAAGGAAATAGCCGAGAGAGAAAACCAAGACGTATACGACCTCATTCTCTCTGGCCTTCCACATCAGCCCACCAATATCTGGGTTTTACCCCATTTCACGACTACCGGGACTCCCTATTTTGATACCCAGTCTGGCGGAGTAATTGTAGGACTTAAGTTGGAGACTTCTCGAAAAGAACTCATTAAAGCACTTCTTGAGGGAGTAAGCTATGAGATGAAATTTAACTTAGAACTTCTCTCTCAAGCAGGAGTAAAAGTGGAAAGATTGCGAGCAGTGGGAGGAGGAGCTAAAAGTCCTGCCTGGTTGCAGATCAAAGCTGATGTCTATGGGTTACCGGTAGAAACTTTGTCCGTTACGGAAGCTGCCTCTTTAGGGGCGGCTCTTTTAGGAAGGAAAGCGAAAGAGGGAATAGAAGACTTTGCCGGTTTGATTAATAAGTTGGTGCAAGTTAGAGAAGTTTATGAGCCAGATAAAGAAAGAAACGACTTGTATAAAGAAAAGTTTGAGGTATATAAGAGAATTTATCCGGCTTTAAAAAATTACATCTGGAAAGGAGAGAAATGAACTTGAAAGCTGCTTTTTTCTTGGGTCCGGAAAAAATAGAAATTAGGGAAGTGGAAGTTCCTCGAGTAGAAGAGGGAGAAGTACTCCTTCGAGTGGCGGCTTGTGCTATATGTGGAACTGATGTGCGTATTTTCCATCATGGTCATCCTCATGTTCATCCTCCTCAGACCACCGGTCACGAAATAGCCGGGGAGATTGTAGAGGTAGGAAAAGGAGTAGAAGGATATAAAGTAGGAGATAAAGTATCGGTTATCACTGTTATTTCCTGCGGTCGCTGCTCTTACTGTCGGCGAGGCTTACAAAATTTGTGTCCGGAACAAAAGTATATTGGCTACGATTATCCCGGGGGTTTTGCCGAGTTTTTAAAAATCCCTCGAGAAGGCGTAGAAAGAGGAAATCTCTTAGTTCTTCCTCCCGATGCTGACCCTTTAGAAGCTAGCTTAGTGGAGCCTCTATCTTGTGTAGTTAACGGTCAATCTTATTTGCATATTGGTTTTGGGGAAAATGTTTTGGTTATTGGAGCAGGCCCCATTGGCTGCATGCATGTAGAATTGGCTCGAAATCAGGGAGCAGGAAAGATAATTTTAGCTGATATTTCTCAAGAGCGATTAAAATTAGCTCAAGTGGTGGAAGCTGATGAATATATTAATTCTCAAGAAGAAGACCTTCCTAAGAAGATACTGGAACTTACTGATAATCTGGGAGCAGATGTGATAATAGTAGCAGCCTCATCTCCGGCTGCCCAAGAACAGGCTCTGGAAATGATAGCTCCTCAAGGGAGAATCAGTTTCTTTGGGGGACTACCTCGAGAGAATCCTATTATTAAATTTAATAGCAACGTCGTTCATTACAAGGAAGTGGGAGTTTTTGGAGTTTTTGCTTCTCATGCTTCTCAGTACGAAGAAGCAGCTAAACTGATTTACAGTAAGCGAGTGAGAGCTAAACGTCTCATTACCCATGTTTTGAGTTTAGAAGAATTAGTAGAAGGGATAGATTTAGTGCGCCGGGGTGTGGCCCTTAAAGCGGTTGTTTCTATGGAAAAATAACTAAGAAGAGGTGAAGAAAATGGATCCTCAACCTTTGGCTCACAAAGTAGCCATAGTGACTGGTTCAGCTTCGGGTATTGGGAAAGGCATTGCCCTTCGTTTTGCAGAGGAAGGAGCAGATGTGTGTTGCTGGGATATGAACTTAGAAGGAGCGAAAGCAACCGCTCAGGAAATAGAGAAAGCGGGAAGAAGGTCTTTGGTTTTTCAGGTAAATGTTACTAAAAGTGAGGAAGTAAAAGATGCTGCGCAGGCAGTGTTTAACCAATTTGGTAAAATCGATATCCTGGTGAACTCGGCGGGAATTATTCGGGCTCATTTTATCACTGATGTTCCTGAAGAGGTCTGGGATAGTATAATTGCGGTGAACTTAAAAGGAACTTTTCTCTGTATCAGAGAAATAGCTAATTATATGATTCCTCGCAAAAGCGGCAAGATAATCAGTGTTAGCTCTAAGTCAGGTAAAAAGGGAGGGCTGTGGTTAGGTGCTTATTCGGCTTCTAAATTTGGTATAATTGGCTTAACTCAAAGCGTAGCCATGGACTTAGCACCTTATAAAATTAATGTTAATGCCATTTGCCCGGGTAACGTTTTTTCTACCCCAATGTGGGACCTTCTGGATAAAGAATATTCTAAAAAATTGGGAGTTCCTCCCCAAGAAGTGAGAAAAATATACGTGGAAAAAGTTCCCTTAGGTAGAGAGTGTACGGTAGAAGACGTAGCTAATGTGGCAGTATTTTTAGCTTCTTCGTATTCTGACTATATGACTGGTCAAGCTATCAATGTTACTGGAGGACAGGAGGTTCATTGAACTGGGTAAAATTGGATTGGTGGTTAACCCTGCCGCCGGAAAAGATATTCGGCGACTAATAGCTTATGGTTCAGTTTTTGGTAATCAGGAAAAAATTAACTATACTCTTCGTTTGTTGCGGGGCATAGAAAGTGTAGCTAATAGCCCGGTTGAGGTAGTTTATATGCCTGATCCTTATGATTTAATAGAAATAGTAGAAAAGAACTTTTCTTCTCCAGAAATTATCTTTCGCTGTGCTCCTATACCGGTTTTCGGTGATGAAACTGATACTTTAAACTTCACTGATTGGGCGGTAAATGAAGAACAAGTGGAGGCTCTGGTGGTAATAGGGGGAGATGGGACTAACCGAGTAGTGGCCAAAAAAAGTGCCCTCACTCCTCTGTTCTCCCTTTTTGGAGGTACTAATAACGTATTTGCTGAAAACATTGAGCCCACAGTTATGGGGATGGCGGTAGGATTTTTTCTGGAAAATGACTCCCTGCGGGAAAAAATAGTGAAAAAAAGTAAAATACTGAGAGCAAAACCGAGAGGGGGAGGTAAGGAAGAAGTAGCTCTTATCGATGCAGTGGTGGTAGAAAAGACTTTGGTAGGAGCAAGAGCGGTGTGGGAGCCAGAATTGATTCGTTTGATAGTGGTAACCCAGAGCAGCCCTTTGAAGATTGGTTTAAGCTCGGTGGTGGGAAGATTAGCTAGTGTTGGTGCAGACGAAGAAAGAGGAGCGATGGTAGAATTAGGAGAAGAAGGGACAATAGTTAAAGCTCCTTTGGCTCCGGGTTTGGTAGGAGAGGTAAAAATTAGGAAATGGGGATTTTTGCCTTTGGGCGCCTCTCTTCCTCTACCATATCAAAGGGGAGTTATGGCTTTAGATGGAGAGCGAGAGATAGTTTTGCGGGAAGGGGAAGATTGGGAAATTAAGTTAGAAGACACCGGACCCCGCCGAGTGGACGTAGAAAAATTAATGAGCCTGGTGCAAGAAAGGAGTGTCGTGAATGGCTAAAAAGGTAATCATGCCCAAGTTGGGTTTAACTATGGAAGAGGGAGTAATAAATAAATGGTTAGTAAAAGAAGGAGATCGAGTAAGTAGAGGAGATGTCTTGTTTGAAGTGGCTACGGATAAGGTTAATATGGAGGTAGAATCTCCTGCTGAAGGAGTGGTGTTAAAAATTCTTTACCCGGAAGGAGCTACTGTTCCTATTACTGAGGCAGTGGCTTATATAGGAAAAGAGGGTGAGGAAATCCCTAAAGAGGAGAAAAAACCAGAAGAAAAGGTAGAAACAAAGGAAGAATTAAAAATAGAGCAAGAAAAAAAGAGAGAGGAAGTGTCTCCTTCTCTAGAGGTAGAGAGAATTAGAGTGTCTCCATTAGCTCGTCGATTAGCTGAAGAGCATGGAATTGACCTTTCTCAGATACAGGGTAGCGGTCCGGGAGGCAGAATTGTAAAAGAAGATGTAGAGAAAGTTATAGAAGAAAAAGAAAAGAAA